>CAMHPM010000303.1 GCA_946187025.1 uncultured Prevotellaceae bacterium | reverse complement strand
CACCACAAATTAAAGAATTCCTCAGCACTCGCAGATAAATACTCCAGTGCTCTCAGATAAATACTCCAGTGCTCTCAGATAAATTTCCACGTACGCGCAGATGTTTTTTTCAATGCGCGTGGTCGAAGCGGCTCACAACCTCATGCAAAACAGAATATATGCCAGGGGCGGGTCGGAGGGCTTTCCGCCACTTTTTTTATTGTTGTCACAATATTTCGCGCGCGTCTGCGTTAATATAATGTGTAGAATGAAGAAATGAAACCAGACCGACAAATCAGACATATTGCCTGGCACACACTGTGTGTAGCCCTGCTGCTTGCCACGGGCATGGCTTGCAGCAACGAGAATGTTTACTTCAAGAAAGGTGAGCAGTTCTATGCTATGGGCGAATACTATCAGGCAGCCAACTACTATAAACGCTCGTATCAGCGCATCCCGACCAAAGAACGTGCCAAGCGTGCCGACCGTGCATTGCGCATGGGCGACTGCTATGCCCGTATAGCCAATCCACAGAAAGCCATGCAGGCATTGCAGAATGCGGTGAGATATGGCTCGGCCGACTCGACCGCACTCCTGCTGCTCGGCAAGCAACAACTGCGACTGGCCAACTACAAAGGGGCGCGCGAGTCGTTCGAACGCTATCTGGCCCTCGATGCAAGCAGCGAACTGGCACATGCCGGGTTGCTGTCGTGTGAGTTGGCTCCGCAGTGGAAAGCCGCCCCCAACCTCTACACGGTGAAGAAGGAGACGCAGTTCAGTTCGTCGCGTTCCGACTTCTCGCCCATGCTTGTAGGAGCCGATGCCGACATGCTCATCGTCACATCCACCCGCCGCGACGCTACGGGCGACGACCTGAGCGGCATCACGGGAGTGAAAGCAGCCGACATGTTCATGTCGAAGAAAGACGAGGCAAAGAAGTGGAAGCAGATGGAACCACTCGAAGGCGATGTGAACTCAGAGTACGACGAAGGAGTGGGGTGTATGTCGCCCGATGGCAAGGTGATGTATTTCACCCGCTGCTCGTCCGACCCCTCATATCCGCGATATGCCGAGATTTTCAAGTCGAACCGCTCTGATGCCACGTGGTCGAAACCCGTGAAATGCGAGATAAGCAAAGACACACTCTCGTCGTTTGCACATCCGGCCGTCAGCCCCGACGGCGAGTGGCTCTATTTCGTGAGCGACATGCCCGGAGGCGAAGGCGGAATGGACATATGGCGCACCCGAATCACCACCGACGGATTTGGCGGAGTGGAGAATCTGGGACGCCCCATCAACACCTCCGGCGACGAGATGTTCCCTTCGTTCCGTCCAAACGGTGAACTCTATTTCTCATCCGACGGACATCCGGGAATGGGCGGACTCGACCTCTTCAAGGCCGAACCCGACAGCGTGCGCGGATGGATCGTCACCAACCTGCAGTTTCCGATGAACAGCCAGGCCGACGATTTCGGCATGACATTCGAGGGCATCTACAACCGCGGATTCTTCTCGTCGTCGCGTGGCGACAACAACCGGGGCTGGGAAAACATCTACAGCTTCGAATGTCCCGAAGTGTTGCAGACGGTCACCGGATGGGTGTATGAGAAAGACGGATACGAACTGCCCGAAGGACTGGTGTATATCGTGGGCGACGACGGGACGAACGAAAAGCTCAGTGTGCGCAGCGACGGCTCGTTCCAGAAGATACTGACACCCGGAGTGAGCTATGTGCTGCTGGGCACATGCCCCGGATTCCTCAACGTGAAACAGGAAATAAGAGTCGAACCATCGCGCGAGAGCGAAGACTACGTGCTGCAGTTCCCGCTGCCGCCAATCAACATACCGGTGCTCATCAACAACATATTCTACGAATTCGACAAGGCGACACTCACACCCGAATCGACCGTCGCGCTCGACAGCCTCGTGACCATGATGAACGAAAACCCGAGCATCACCATCGAGCTGGCATCACACTGCGACTACAAAGGCAACAACGACTACAACCAACGCCTCTCGCAACGACGGGCCGAGTCGGTAGTGAACTACATGATAGCACACGGCATCGAGGCCGACCGCCTCACACCAGTGGGATATGGCGAGGAACGTCCTAAGGTGGTGCGCCGCCGACTGGCCGACACACACGAGTTCCTGACCGAAGGCGACACACTGACTGAAGAATACATACTCAAGCTGAAGGAAGACGAACAGGAAATATGCAACGCCCTCAACCGCCGCACTGAGTTCCGTGTGCTGCGCACAACATACGGCACCACACTGAAGGAACTGGAGCAGGGCGAGGCAGCAAAGCCAGATGACAACAGCGACACCGCCACTGAAGCCGACGAGGCCGACACAACCGGCGATGCAAACCTGGAAACAGATGCACCGACACTGGAGGCGGATGAAGAAGACGAGGGAGGAATGTAGGCGGATGGAGCTGTAGTGACGCTTTGATACACGTACAGAAAGAAAAAAACATAATGCACAATTCATAACCGCCATAAGGCATGTTTGCCCTGATGGAAACAGGTTATGAATTGTGCATTATCAGTCTTGAAGGCGGAAGCTTATGCTTCCTCGTTGACCTGCGGATTGTCGCCAAGGAACTTGTATTCAAAGTTCGGACTCTTGGCCGATGGGAACTGGCTTCGCGAATCGACATCCTGGCGGTTGCGCAGGTGGTTGACGATGCGGTCGTAACAATCCATCGGGCTTTCAGCTTTCAGCTTGACACGGAACCGTGTATCGCGATACTGGAACTTGCTGGTTTCGCGCACCTGTACTACACGCTTGAACGTGAGTGCAGCCTCATACCATCCAGGCTTAGGGTCGGCCATGATTTCGAGTATCGAACGCTTCTTTTCTGGCACATACGTGCCGTTAGCCTTCTGCTCGTTGCGTATCTGCTCCATGCGCTTGAACTCCTCGAGTGTTGATGCATCGGTCTTGAGGAAAAGCACGTAGTTGGTATA
>CAMHPM010000302.1 GCA_946187025.1 uncultured Prevotellaceae bacterium | reverse complement strand
TGTTGCATCCCACGATGCTCGTCTTGCCCCACACTCTTGCTATCTCGGTTTCCGACATGTGGTTGTAGCCAAACTGAGGGCTGCACACGAAACCGCCGAATCCGGTGATGTGCTGGTGGGTGCTTTGTGCATTGAGTCTTACTGCCATCTGTGTCTGTGCAGTGGCTGCCAGCATACTGCCTGCGAGGAGCAGTGCTGTGAGCAAAGGTCGTATGACAAGGTTTTTCATCTTTTTTATGTGTTGCTTATTTTATTGATAGTCATGCCTGCCTGTCGATTTCCTCCCATCGTGGTATGTTGTCGATGAAGGTATATGTCTGCTGCTCATAGTCCATTTTGCAGCAGTAGTGTTGCAGGCCGTTCGACACCACGAGGTAATCGACCCTCATGGCGAGGTTGTAACGGCTTATCTGGCTGAATACCCTTTGTGCAATCTTCACTCCGGGGCGTTTATATTCCAGAATCATGAGCGGATGCAATCGGGTGTCATAGACCACCGAGTCGCATCGCCTCGACATGCCGTTGAGGCCGATACCTACTTCGTTTGCCATCAGGGTGGCAGGGTAGCCAAGGCTGCCGACGAGGAACGACACGAAATGCTGGCGCACCCACTCTTCGGGAGTGAGGGCGACATACCGGTGCCGCAGGGGGTCCCATATGCGTTGCCTGCCGCCTGTGGCGCTGAGCCGTGGCGCGAATTGTGGCAGGTTGAGTCGCGGCATCATGATGGTCGAGGGTTGTTCTTCTGCCATTTCCTGCTGATTGTAGATGTATTCTCTGTGCAAAGTTAGTGAAAACTATCCGAACAGAGTGCCGGTTGCTACAATTTTCTTTCTTTTAACCACATAAAAATGCTTTCCGATGCCCGAAACCGAGTCGGCCGTAATTGGCAGAGGCTGTATATATAATATAAATAGGTGTGACCGCCCGTTTGCTGCTGTCTCTGCGAGTGCGGAGTCTCGGCCCTGTGAGTGCGCACTCTCGGGGTCGCGAGTGCGGAGTCTCGGGGTCGCGAGTGCGCACTCGTGAAAACACGCCCGTCGGCATGTGCTCCTGTGCAAACGGCTGCACCTATGACTCATTTTATGAATTTATTGCACGTTTTTCGTCATTCCACTTCTCTGTTTCGCTCTTATTTCGTAACTTTGCCATGAAAACAATCTGACCAAACGTATATTATCTATGAGACATACAGCAACACTCGTCACGCTCTTCGCATCATATTGCGCGGTGGCATCGGCCCAGAGCCTGCCAGCCACACCACAGTCTGACCGCTACCTGGCTTTCAGCACCACCGATGTGGGAATACGTCACGAAGGAATAAAATGGGGCTTCGACACCGCATGGGACGACGACGCCAATGTGCGCCGCAGCATTGCATTCATGGGAAAGGAAAACGTGGATGTGGTGCGTGTGTCGTTCCAGCCAACCGAGGCATTGGTCAACGACGAAGAACTGACAACCGAGCAACGTCGAGCCGTAAACAGCCGTATCGCACATGCACGCCTGGCAGGGTCGCCCGAACTCATCATAAACTGCGACCACCCAAGTGTGGCCGACTACTATACACACAACGGACAGGCCAATGCCAGCCGATGGGCCAAACTGATAATGGTGACCACACGCCTGTATCAGCAGGCAGGACTGAAGGTGGCAACCATCTCGCCGTTTAACGAACCCGACTACACGCAGACAGGGCAGGGCACACTGGCCAACTTCCGTGAAATATGCCGTGTGTTGAAAACCGACTATGCCGACGAACTGGCCGGCATACGCCTCTCGGGAGGCAACACCCTGAACGACGACAGGGCTGCTGAATACTACAACACACTGAAACCATACATCGACGAGGGCAACACACACCAACTCGCAGGCTCTTTTGCCAACTATGCCAACTTCTTCCGACTTGTAAGAAACGACGGACTCCATGCCTCGGCCGACGAGATGCACAATGTGGGCGATGCACTCGTCGCACTCGAATATGGCTTGCAGACGGGTGTGTGGTGGGGATTCGACTCCAGGGCACGCGGACAAATGTGTCGTGCCACACACGGCGACCGACTGGCATATGCCGAAAACCGCGACGCCTGGACGGTGGCGGCCGTGTATCGCAACTTGCAGGACGACGTGATCGAATGCTTCGTAGGCGGTTCGGAACGTCAGGCGGCAAACTCGTCATACACTTTTGTGTGTGCCGACCGTGAAGTATATTTCGACGGCTACGGACCAACTCACGAATACCGGGTGGCATATCCAGGCGGCACCGGATACCAAAACGGACAGACAGGCGCCGAGCGAGTGATTGACATAAGCTACGGCCCCGATGTGCAGCCCGACACCATCAACGGCACCTACCGACTCATGAACCGTAGCAGCCGCAGGGTGCTGAGCCTCGACGTGACGAATGTCAAAGCAGTGGCGAGCGGTGTCAACGTGTGTGTGAAAGCACCGACACCGGCTGCATACAACAACTGGACAGTCACACCCGTGAGCAGCAGGGTAGGGGGCGACTTCGGCTACTTCTACATTAGGTCGGCAGTCAACAATTTCCCTATCGACATCTGGAACTGGTCGCTCACTTCGGGAGGCGACATCAAGCTCTTCGACGGCTCCGGTGGAAACAACGAACAATGGTACCTGAAGTATGCAGGCGACGGATTCTACTACATCGTGAGCCGTTACAGCAACCTTTATCTCACTGCAACGGCAACAACCAACGGGGCCAACATCAACCAGGCATCGCTTGCAACAACCGATGTGCGCCGGCACTTCCAGCAGTGGCGCATAATACCTGTCGATGCAGCATGTGAACTCAACGCACCCGAGGCACCGACCGGGCTCAAGGCCGAATCGCAGGTAGCATCCATAAAACTGGAGTGGACTGCCAATGCCGAGGACGACCTGGAAGGATACATGATACTGCCGACACAGCTCAATGGTTCGGAAACAGAAGACG
>CAMHPM010000301.1 GCA_946187025.1 uncultured Prevotellaceae bacterium | reverse complement strand
ATGTCGTAAAGATGCCGGTAAAATCGAGAAAACAGGCGATTCCATCGGCGAAATCTCAGATATTGTCGAAGACGACAGAGGCAACGTGTGGTGTACGGTTCGCAACCACGGACTACTCAAGATATCGGCCGACGGCACCAACACACACTACCCGCTCAATATCGACCTGCTCACACTTGTATATATCAAACCCCACCTGTGGGCCGGAACCCGCGAAGGACGTGTATATCGGTTTGACGAGACAGAGACCGACGGCCGCCGGTTCACCGATTTCACCGAAGACTGCGGCATGAACGGCGACTGCATCGAACAACTCGAGACCGACTGCTACGACCACCTTTGGGTCATCACCAACCAGCGAGTGAAAGAGTATAACCCCGAAAACGGAGCATTCCGCACAACCAACTGCTTCGAGCCCGGCAGTCCGTTCCTCCGATTCATACCACGCTCCACATTCGTTGACCCGGCCGACAGCATGATATACATAGGCGGAATACCGGGATTCATGTCGCTCAGCCCGTCGCGAGAGCTCGAAAGCCGACCTGCCAGCGTCATGCCACTCATCACCGACATCATCGTCGGAACCACGTCGGTATGGTTCGAACCACGCCAACACACCGACGACAAAGTCATCACCATCGACCACACAGCACACAACCTCACCATCACATTCTCGGCACTCGACTTCAGCAACCGGCAGAACATACGCTACGCATACCGCCTCGACGGAATCGACGACGACTGGACCGAACTCGACGCCGGCCACAATGCCGCCATCTACGGACGACTGCCCAAGGGACGATACACATTCCACGTGAAATCGACCGATGCCAACGGACTATGGTGCGACACCGAGACCACAATCGTCATACGCCGGCTGCCGGCATGGTACGAAACCACCATGGCATACACCATCTACACACTGCTCGCCATACTCGTGGTTGCAGCAATAATCTACATCTACAAGCGCCGCCTCGAACGCCAGAGCCAGCAACAACTCAACGAAAACATCACACAGGCCAAGATGATGTATTTCACCAGCATCAGCCACGAACTGCTCACACCGCTCACCATCATCAACCTGCTGGCCGAACGACTGCACACCACCGACGGCTCGGCCGACACACCACGACTCATACAAGCCAACGTAGCCCGGCTCCGACGACTCCTGCAACAAGTGCTCGACTTCCGCAAGGTGGAAAGCCGCAACATGAAACTATATGTGGAGCAGACAAACATAACCGACTTCCTCCGCACACTGTGCCGCGAAAGCTTCGAACCACTCGCTGCCGACAAACACATCGAATTCCTCACACTGCTGCCGGCACGCGACATCTGTGGATACACCGACCGCGACAAGATGGAGAAAATACTCTTCAACCTCGTGTCGAACGCACTGAAATACACCCCCGACGGACGAACCGTGACACTCAGCGCCACAGAGCAGAACCAACAACTCACACTCAGCGTCAAGGACGAAGGTATAGGCATCGACCCGCGCGAACAGAATTTCATCTTCAACCGCTTCTATTCATCGAAGAAAAACAACAACACCATCAGCAACGGCATAGGCCTGTCGCTCACCAAAGACCTCGTCGAACTGCACCACGGCACCATACGCGTCGTCAGTCAGCCGAAGAAAGGGTCGGAATTCATCGTCGAGATGCCAATAGGCCGACACAGCTTCAGCGAAGCCGAGCTGAAAGACGAAAACGCAACGCAAGCCATGCACGACACACACGACCCCTCGACAACATCACGCACACAGCAGCAGGCGGCCGAGGCCACACAAGTGCGGCTGCTCATGGTCGAAGACAACCTCGAACTGCTCGCAGCCATGCAAGACATGCTATCCGAACACTACACCGTCTTTGCTGCACGCGACGGCATCGAGGCCCTCGACATACTCAGCGAAGAAGACATAAGCATCGTGGTGAGCGACATCAGTATGCCACGCATGGACGGAATCGAACTGTGCCGGCGCATCAAGAGCGACGTAAGCATGAGCCACACCATATTAGTGCTCCTCACAGCAATGACATCAACACAGACACAGGTCGAGGCCTACGGAGCAGGAGCCGATGCATACCTGCCTAAACCATTCGACACTAACGTGCTGCTCTCGCTGCTCGCAAACCTGCTCGACAGCCGGGCAAAGATGCAGCAACGGTTGCAACACACAGTGATGCAAGCTGCTGCCGAAGACCTCGAGGTGAGCGACCTCGACCGCGAATTTGTGCAGAAAGCCATCAAGATGGTCGAACGACACATCTCCGATTCCGACTACGATGTCGAAGCACTATGCAGCGACATGATCATGAGCCGATCCACGCTCACACGCAAACTCAAGGCACTGGCCGGACAGACACCTATACAGTTCATACGCAACATACGCCTCAAATATGCCTACCGACTGCTGCAGAACCACACCGTCAGCGTGGCCGATGCCATGTACCGCGTCGGATACAACGACCACCGATCATTCACACTCGCATTCAAAGACACATTCGGAATCATGCCAAGCGAAGTGAAATAAAGGGAAGTTAAAGGGAAACCCCTCTCTTATCTCCCCCTCTCCCTCGGGGGAGTGCGAGGGGGAGAGGAACCGAATATGTCACCCCTCAGTCCCCTTCTCTCCCCTTTGGGGAGTGCGAAGGGGACAAAATCCGAATCTATCCCCCTCAGTCCCCCAACGGGGGAAGAGGGGACGAGGGGAGAGGATACCATCCGGATGGATAAAGCTCCTCCCCTTCGGGGCAATTGCGGAATCGGAGCAATTGGGGAGCAGAGCGACGGTGGGAGCGGGGGAGAGGTTAAAGGGAAGTGAAATAGAAGTTAAAGGGACGAAACTAACCCCTAACTCCATGGACTTATGCCCCCAACTCCATGGACTTATGCCCCCAACTCCATGGACTTATGTCCCCAACTCCATGAGTCTCCGCATGGCATCATCCCCC
>CAMHPM010000300.1 GCA_946187025.1 uncultured Prevotellaceae bacterium | reverse complement strand
TTCATCTCGACATTTGCATTCGCTGCCGTCATGAAACATCAGGACGCACCGGGCACGACCTTCAAGCGCCACATGCAAATAGCCAAAGGCGTGCTGAGCGAAGACGACACCTTGCTGCGCGAAATACTGTTCAACCCCTACACCAAGGACCAGGTGTCGCAGATACGCGACGAGATGAAGGAGCTCATCGAAATAATAGAGCAGAAAGACGAAGACCACATGCAGGCCTACCTCACAAAAATACGCCAGAACATAAAATAGGTGTCGCCGGCATCCCGGCAAGGCGGCACATGCCCACATCTGCAAAAACGAGTGCGCACTCGCGAGGCCGAGAGTGCGCACTCGCAGGGTCACGACTGCGCATTCGCAAAACGGCCACTACAAACACGGCTGCAGCGGCACATACATGCGATGTCCGATATGTTATTCCTCAGGCTTCTGCACAATGGTGGCCTGGAACTCATCTTCCGACATAAACAGCAACTTGAAGAAGTCGATGAGAGTCGGAATCCAGCTTATGCCACACACGAAGAACAGGATGAGATATATCCATCCCTTCTTCTTGTCGCCGATGTAGAACTTGTGGGCTCCCCATACACCGAAGAACCAGCACAGCAATGTTGCGGTAAGTTTACTCTTCATAAGCACCTTGATTTGATGTTATCCTTCAGTACAGACCACGGGAAACGGCATCATTGGCTATGTCGCAAGTCCCGTCATCACATACTTTCCGGCAGCAAAGATATAACATATTTATTACAAATACAAATTTTTCATTGCAAAATTTCATTCTTTCAGCAATATTCATTACATTTGCACATCCATAACAGCCGTAGTTGCAATCAGATGCACACTCCAGCGACCGGCACACACATGCCACAACCTCAAAAACGAGCCAATGTACAACGACAAAAACAAAGAGAAGAACCTCATCGCAGGCAACAATGCCATAGAGCGATTTCTCATCAGTTTCTTCTTCATCGAGGTCATCGGACAGACAATCACCGCCCTGTCCTCACACCTCCTGCGCCTTGCCGGACAACCTTGGCTCTACGACCAAATCCACACCATACCACACTTCCACCACATCCTGTTCACTGCCCTCCTGGCAGTGGCAATCATAGTCAATGTAGGGCAAATTATCTACAAAAGGTACAAAAAATGAAATATAAGACACTCTGTTTCATAAATAATTCGTAAATTTGCACGATTTATACATAAATAAGAACAGGTAACCTATATACAACAAAAGAAATGAACTGCAAAATCACACTCATAGTGACAGCACTGCTGACAATAGCCATGGCCATGCCGGCAAGCGCACAAGAGTTGAAACTCAAACCACTAAAAGAAAAAGACCAAGGGCTCGACATCAAACCCGCACAAAACAAGAAAGGCGAATGGGGATATGCCACCGACGAAGGTAAATTCATCATCAAGGCAGTATTCAGCGAAGCCGAAGAATTTAAGAAAGGGCACGCACGCATAAAGCATGCCGGCAAATACGGAATACTCAACGAAACGGGCGTGTTGGACATCGAACCTATATACGACGAGATGAGCGACCTCATCAGCGGAAGCTACCGCATCGTCAGCAAAGGCGGATTCTACGGAACAATAAAGCCTGACGGAACAGTCATCGAAGAAGCCGAATACGACAACATCGAAGAAAACAAACGCAACGGATTCAACGTACGCATAGTAACAAAAGGCGGACTCTACGGAGCGCTGGACGACAAAGGCAAGGTGAGCGTTGCACCAGCCTATACCACCATATCCGACATAACCGACGGCGTAGCCATCGTCATAAAGAACGGTAAACGCGGTGCCATATCACCATCGCTGGAACTGACCGTGCCAACCGAATACGAATGGCTCGAACCAACCGGAACACAACACCTCTTTGCACAAAAAGACGGACGAATGGGAGTCATCACATACAAAGGCGAACCATTCATACCAATCAACCTCGACGAAGTGACACTCGGCCAGTCAAAACGATACTACATCACCAAACTGGCAGGCAAATATGGTGCCATAACAGCATCTACCGGAAAAGAAATACTGCCACCACGGCTAAACGAAGCACCCGAGCTGAAACAAAACAACAACATATTGCTGCAAGACGACATACTCTACATCATCTCCGACCACGGAGCAAGTTGGTGGCACATGCCGCGCAGCCTCGACATCACAAACCCATCGGGCCTGTCGATGAACGACACCGCAAAAATGAACGTCATACCACTCGGCACCGAGATGATCATGATATGCAAAGGCGATGCACCATACTTCATATCAAAAGACAAGAGCGTCATCTGGTCGGCAAACGACGAGATACGCAAGTGGGCCGAGCAACCAATACGCTACAACCTAAGCTGCACCACATTGGAACGCACCGGATACCTCAGCGCCAAGAATGTATATGACAAACCAGTAAACCTTGTTCAGAAACTGCAAATATCGTGGCCGGTAGAATCCGACGACCCACGAGTAGATGTAGCACTCTGCCAGCAAGCCCTGCTCAACAACCTCTCGCGCATCATCCTGGGCGACACATGCAGCGTCACATTCGACGATATCGACTCGCTCCTCAACTACGCAGCCACACATCCGCTCGACCCACGAGGACTCACCGAAATAACCACACTCAATGCAGAACCAAAGAAACTCAGCACCGAAGAAGGAGGCTATGAAATAAAATACACAGGCAAGTTCATGGGCGACGAAAGCAGCGCAGATGCAGCATACAACCTACAGAAAGACGAAAACTACATAGGTGCGGCACATCCTAACCAAAAGCCAATATACATACACTTCAACAAAGCCACAGGAAAGAACTACACACTGGACGACCGATTCTCAACACGCGCACGCAGTAATCTCGTCAACAATCTCAAACGAGCTGCAAACATCGTATATATCAACGCCGATGACCGTGAAATATTCGAAAGCATAAAAGACAGCCAAATCGACGACGTGA
>CAMHPM010000299.1 GCA_946187025.1 uncultured Prevotellaceae bacterium | reverse complement strand
TTTATGATTTCGAGGAACTCAACTTCATTCATGATACGAATACCTAATTGATTGGCTTTCTCAAGTTTTGAAGGTCCCATGTTTTCACCTGCAAGTATGAAAGAAGTCTTTGTGGAAATGCTACCTGAGTTTTTTCCTCCATTTTGTTCTATCATGGCTTTATATTCATCGCGCGAATGATATTGAAATACTCCACTTATTACAATTGTTTTTCCAGCAAGCAAATCCGTTTGATTATTTAGTTGCTCGTCGGATATCTTCATCGTAAGTCCATAATTATGAAGACGTTCAATTATTAGCTGATTCGTAGGGTTTGCAAAATAATCGACTACGCTCTGAGCTATAACCTCCCCTACCCCGTCAACTTGCATCAACTCGTCGATTGTTGCATGTGAGAGCTTTTCCATCGATGTGAACTTACGCGCTAACAATTTTGCAGTTGTCTCGCCAACAAAACGAATACCGATAGCATACACTACACGTTCGAACGGAACGGAAAGTGATGCATGTATAGCTTCAACAGCTTTATTTGCGGATACCGCACGGTTTTTATTATTGTTCGATATTTGAGCTACTGACAGAGTATAAAGGTCGGCTATGTTATGAATAAGACCACGTTGATAGAAATCATCTACAGTCTCAGGACCTAAACTGTCAATATTCATTGCTTTGCGGCTGATGAAATGTTCAATTTTTCCTTTTATCTGAGGCGGACAGCCTGTGTCGTTAGGGCAATAATAGGCTGCTTCATCCTCATATCTGACAAGCCGAGTCCCACATTCTGGACATCTTTCGATAAACTCTACAGGCTTTGAATCGGCCTTTCGTTGCGATGTATCGACACCAACTACTTTGGGGATTATTTCTCCACCCTTCTCTACATAGACCATATCTCCAATATGAAGGTCGAGTTCTTTCATCACATCGGCGTTGTGTAGTGAAGCACGGCGAACCGTTGTACCCGCCAGTTGTACAGGATCCATGTTGGCAACAGGTGTTATAGCACCGGTTCTTCCTACTTGGTATGTCACTTTGTTGAGACGTGTACATGCACGTTCTGCCTTAAATTTGTATGCAATAGCCCATCGTGGCGACTTTGCAGTAAAGCCTAGATGTCGCTGCTGGCGTAGTGAGTTAACCTTTAGGACAATGCCGTCGGTTGCAACAGGCAGGTTCTTGCGCTCAGTGTCCCAATAGTTTATGAAATCGATAATTTCTTCCAATGAGTGGCATTTTTTCATGCCCTCAGATATCTTGAAGCCCCATTTGCGGGCTAACATCAATCCTTCATAATGGCCGTCTATAGCCAGACTGTTGCTTTCTGGTTCTGCAAACAAGTCCATCTGTCCCGACTGTGATGTGTTGTTTTCCGGTAACAGAAGGTAATAAAGATATGCGTCAAGTTTACGCGCAGCCACAAGTTCTGATTTTTGTGATTTAAGTGTACCGCTTGCAGCATTTCGAGGGTTAGCAAATAATGTCTCTTCGCGAGCCTCACGTTCACGATTCAGAGCTTCGAATGATGTCCATGGCATCAATATTTCACCTCTTATTTCAAACTCATGAGGGTATCCACTACCCTCTTTTAATTTGAGCGGAATACTACGTATGGTCCTCACATTTGCAGTGACATCGTCGCCTTGCACACCATCTCCTCGAGTCACAGCTTGTGTCAGATTTCCGTCAATATAAGTAAGTGATATACTAAGACCATCATATTTCATTTCGGCCACAATTTCAAAGTCCTCACCTTCAAGACCATTCTTCACCCTCTGATAGAAGTCTGCCACCTCTTCCGGGCTGTATGTATTGGCCAACGACAACATCGGATACTTATGTGGCACTTGCTTGAATGCCTGGTTCAGATCGCTACCCACACGCTGTGTAGGCGAGTTGGGGTCAAACAACTCTGGATGCAAGGCCTCGAGATCCTGCAATTCACGCATCTTCATGTCGAAGTCGTAGTCGCTTATCGTAGGTTCGTTCAGCACATAATAGTTGTAGTTGTGCTGATGCAGTTCCTTTCTCAATGCCTCTATGCGTTCTTTGTCCATGGGTAACATCTTGTTGGGTGCTGATTATACCAGTTCTCTCTGTCGGCAGAAACATCCGGCAAAAGTCTCGTCAGCATGTTCTACCGGCGTATCGAATATTCCATATACGCAGCTTCCACTGCCCGACATGGCAGCATAGACTGCTCCCAAGTCGTACATATGGTCTTTGATAGCTGCAATCTCCGGATATTTTACAAACACACTTGCCTCAAAATCATTTACAATGCAATCTTTCCAGTTTTCAATCGGTTGCTTAAGCAGTTCGGTGAGTTTGTTTTCTGCTGGCCGTGGTGTAATTCCTCTATATGCATCGGCTGTGGAGACAAATACATCTGGCTTAACTAACAACAACGTCTTTCCTGCCAAAGAAATGTCAATCGGTTGGAACACATTACCAATACCCGTGGCAAATACAGGTTTATTTCTGATGAAGAAAGCACAGTCAGCTCCTAAAATCGAAGCATAGTGTTCCATGTCGTCATCGTCAAGTCCTAAGTGGAACTTGTCGTTCAGCGCTTTGATCGTAAATGCTGCATCAGCACTTCCTCCACCCAGTCCTGCTCCAGTTGGGATATGTTTATACACTGACAGGCTACAATCAGGTATGTCAAAGTCGGATTTTACAAGTTTATAAGCTTTCACCACAAGGTTGTCCTCGGGTGTGCCATCAAGCAAATTACCCGATACGCGCAGCCTATAGCCGCATTCTGGCACTTCACCTTCAATCACACTTATCTCAACAGCATCTTGTAGCGGTATTGGATAGAAAACTGTCTCGAGATTATGATAGCCGTCTTTGCGACGTTCAATCACATTCAGCCCTATGTTGATTTTTGCGTTCGGATAGAATATCATACACTTTCTTGTTAAAAATACGATGCAAAGTTACAAAAAATACCTGACAGCTGTATCAACTTATGCTGAAAAAAA
>CAMHPM010000298.1 GCA_946187025.1 uncultured Prevotellaceae bacterium | reverse complement strand
TGTTTCGATACTTTCTGTTTATCCGATAGTCGAAACAAATATTATAGACAAAGCCATGCAGACAACTCTGCATGGCTTTGTCTATAATAATGTTACATTACTCGTTTACACTAAAAACATATAGACCTAAATCGGTCCTTAGGCTTAAAGCACTATAACATCTTTAGGATTATAAACTTTGTCGTATCTGCTCAAGAGCCTGCTTGAGCATACTGCGCGGGCATCCTACGTTCATGCGCATAAATCCACGACCTTCCTTCTGTCCGAACTGCTCGCCGTCTGACAGGGCGAGATGAGCCCGATTGACGAAGAAGTCGATGAGCTGGTCGTGATTGAGCTGCAGCTGGCGGCAGTCGAGCCACACAAGATAGCTGGCTTGGGGGCGCAACGGCTGCAGCTGTGGCATGTAGCGGTTGCAGTAGTCTGTCATGTAGTCGATGTTGCCTTCGAGATAATGCACCATCTCCTTGCGCCATGGTTCGCCATGTTTGAGTGCGGCAATTGCTGCTATCGATGCAAACATAGGGTCTTCGTTAAACTCGCTGGCCGACATCCAACCATAGAACTTGCTGCGCAGACGGTCGTCGGCCACTACTGCCCACGAACTCACGATGCCTGCCATGTTGAATGTCTTCGACGGGGCAGAGAAGGTGATTGAACAGCTGGCAGCCTCGGGGCTGACCGATGCGAATGGTATGTGGCGATGGCCGAAGAGTGCCATGTCGCAATGTATCTCGTCGCTAATGACAAGCAGGTTGTGGCTCACGGCAAATTGTGCCAGCCGCTGCAGGGTGGTGCGGCTCCATGTGATGCCGGCAGGGTTGTGAGGGTTGGCAAGGATGAGCAGGCGGCAGTGGTCGTCGCATTTACGCTCGAGGTCGTCGAAATCCATCTCGTAGCCGGTGAGGCGTCCATCGGAGTCGTGCTGCTCGATGAGTGGGTTCCATACTACTTCATAACCGTTCCACTGAGGGGTGAGATAGAACGGATGGTAGATTGGAGGTTGAACTATCACCTTGTCGCCAGGATGGAGGAAACAGTTGATTACAAACCCTAAGCCCTTTACTATACCAGGTATGTATGTAATCCAATCTTCATCTGTTGCCCATCCGTGGTGGTCGAGAATCCACTGAGCTATAGTGGAGCGGAAGTCGCGTGGTGTCTTGGTATATCCCAACAACGGATGCTGGAGGCGTTGACGCAGTGCGTCGATGATGAAGTCGGGGGTTTCCCACTCCATGTCGGCTATCCACATTGGAATGAGGTCGGTGCGGCCGTAGTCGCGCAGGAGGTCGGAGTGCTTGATATCGTCCGAACCGCTGCGATCGATAATCTTGTCAAAGTCGTACATGTGATAATTATGATTTGATAACTAATTAATTTCCCGTTACAAAGTTAATCATAATTTGCGACCTGGAACATACAGAGATGCCTTTTTCTGCGATTGTGATACATGAATGATAAAAAAATGAAAACTTTGGTATCGTTTTTTACAAATCATTTATTGTGTTTTTATTAATTTTGCAGTCGTAATACAATCAAATCAAACAACAATATGAATAAAACAAAAACAATCGGTGTGTTGGCCTTGATGGCATTCACACATTTTGCATCGGCACAGACGATGAAGGAGTGGGACGACGTGAGTATAACCAACCTGAACCGTGAGACTGCTCACACGCTGTCGATTCCGATGGAGAGCGAGGCTGCAGTGTCGGCCGAGATGGAGACATCGCCGTATTATCAGAGCCTCGATGGTGTATGGAAATTCCGATGGGTGGGCGACCCATCGAAGGTTCCTGCCGGTTTCTACAAGGAGAACTATGTCACCACCGCATGGGATAATATCGACGTCCCGGCAACATGGCAGGTATATGGCATTCGTCATAACAAGTCGTGGGACAAACCGCTGTACTGCAACGTGGCATATCCGTTCAGCTACGACCAGAATACCTACAGCGTGATGGCCGACCGTCCGGGATGGTTCACCTATAACAACTCGATGAAGAATCCTGTGGGTTGCTACCGGCGCACCTTCACAACACCTCAGCAATGGGAAGGCCGCGACGTGTATGTACGCTTCAATGGTGCTGGTCATGGATACTATGTGTGGGTGAATGGAGAATTCGTGGGTTATGCTGAAGACTCTTACCTGCCTTCCGAATTTAAGATAACCGACAAGTTGAAGGCACCAGGCGAGACAAACAGCATCTCGGTGCAGGTGTTCCGTTTCACCAGCGGCTCGTTTATTGAGTGTCAGGACTATTGGCGACTCACCGGTATCACACGCGACGTATTCCTGTGGTCGGCTCCTAAGAGTCAGATTCGTGACTATTTCTTCAAGACCACTGCATTGGCAAACTCCAACACTTCGGCAGCCTGCGAAGTGAGTGTGACGGTCGAAGGCGATGCACTTGCTGAAGGAAAAGTGGAAGCAAAGATACTGTCGGGTGGCAACACTATTGCATCGACTACGGCCACTGCAACCCGAAAGGGTACATACAAGCTGTCGTTCGGACGTATCAACGGCATCGAAGCCTGGAGTGCAGAGCAACCTACGCTCTATGACCTTGTGCTCACACTCCGAGATGGAGATAAGACAGTGGATATACGTGGTGGCAAAATCGGTTTCCGTACTGTCGGTGTGCGCAAAGATGGAGCACTGACCATCAACGGCAACCGCATCATCATACACGGAGTGAACCGTCATGACTTCAGCACCGAAGGTGGACGTACTATCACACGCGACGAGGTTGAAGCCGAGATAAAACTCATGAAACGCCTCAACATAAATGCCATCCGCACATCACACTATCCCGACAGCCCTTACTTCTACGACCTCTGCGACCAGTATGGTATCTATGTATTGGCCGAGGCTGACGTGGAATGTCATGCCAACACGAACCTCTCACATGTGGAACTCTTCAAGCGTCCGATGGTCGAACGCTCTGAAAACATGGTGAGATGGATGCGCAACCACGTCTGCATCTTCAT
>CAMHPM010000297.1 GCA_946187025.1 uncultured Prevotellaceae bacterium | reverse complement strand
AGAAATAAAAGTTGTGCAATATATGTAGCAAAGATGTTTACCGGACAGCAATAAAAAAGAAACGGGCTGGAGGAATCTCCTTCCAACCTGTTTCTTTTTGATCAGCGTCCGCTTAGTGAGGGCTGGCGTTGTGCGGGGTCTTTGACCGTGTCTTTACTTCATGAGAACCTTGCGGCTGGTGCCGTCGGTGTAGTTCACGATGTAAAGTCCACGTTGTCCGAGTGCGGCGCGTGGCAGCTGGGTGCCTGCGGGGTTATATACCGACTTCACCTGTGCGGCCGGTGTGTCGGCGCCGGTGGTGTTGATGGCCTCGATGCCGACTGGCACTGGGTCGTAGAGCATGATGGTGCGGAACTCCTCTACTTCGTCCTTGCTGATACCTACGCTATTCACCCAATAATTCTCGAACTTATCGCGCAACGTGGCGCCTGCCAGACCTTGAATCTTGGCTATGCGTTCCTGGATGGCCGATTTGTTGCGGTTGCCTGCCGGTGCTGCAAACGATGTGAACTCGTAGTCGTGGTACATGTCGTTGAGCGAGAATCCGAGCAGTCCTTCGATTAGGAATGCAAAGAATCCGGTACGGTCGGCTCCGAACACGCAGTGGAAGTGTACGCCGCGCCCTTCGCGAATGTGGCGGAGCATGAATCGGAACTCATCTTTGAGGCGTGCCATGGTTTCTGCATTGAGCACGTGGTCGGCCGTATAGTCGTTGGCTCCTGCAAAATAGTATGTGTCGCCCTTCACGAATCCATATCCCGACTTGTTGGTCTCGCGGTCTTGGTCGTAAGAGTCGTTGTAGCGCAGGTCGAGCTCTGCTCCGATTCCGAGTGCTTTGAGCTGGGTGAGGTCGTCCTGTACCGGTGCATGGAATCCGTTTACCTCGCCTCCACGGTAGATAAGTCCGTAGCGTGTGCGGCGTCCGTCTTGTACGGTGTAGCCTCCGAGGTCGCGCAGGTTATATACGCTCGGAGCGTAAATCATACGCACATCACCCTCGACATCGAATTGGCCTTTCGACAGGACATCGCTGCCTGCAACTACTTGGTAGTAGTATGTGTTGCCTGGTATGAGGTTTGGTATGTAGCAGATGTGTGAGTCGCCAGTGACGGTGGCGGTGCGAGCATCGCTGAGGTCTTCTGCAAGTCCGTACTTCACTTCCTTAACCACCGCTGCATCGTAGTCAGGAACTGGTATTCCGACAGCATGTGGAAGGTCTCGGCGTGCTGGTGATACGGCATTGTAGGTTGAAACGACTGATGCTGTCGATTGTGCATATTCCACTTGCTTGAACATACGCACCTGATAGTTTTCAGTGTTGGCAGTGAACTTCATGTCGTCGAGGCTGAGCACCTTCACGTTGGTGAAATATGCCGCACCCTTTGTTCCCTTCGACAGGTCTTTTGAGCGCCATGAGAGTGTGCGGTAGTAAGGATATACCAATCCGCCATCCCACAGGAACTGTGCCTCGTCGGCTGTCTCGGCTCGGAGCACCGTTGGTCCGACCTCAAACTCGGTCACATCGGTGTCGAACTCTACATACGATGGCACTCCTGCACGCAGATTGTTTACAGGATAGACGCTGACCGTGCGCTCTGCATAATCTACACCTCCCACCTCATACACTTGTTTGAAGCAAGATCCAGGGATGTCGCATGGTGCGCAGAACGGATAGAGTGTTCCTGCCGTATAGCCCGATGTCGGAGCTTTTATGACAACAGGTGCCGGTGTGTCGTCAGGCATAGAATAGTTGGTGTTGTTGGCGAGTACCACTGTGTCGCGCTCTCCGTAATAGAGTCGGAAGTTATCGACGATGGCCCAGTTGTCGGCCAGTTCGGTTGCATCGAGGTTGACACCGATAGTGATGTCTCCGTCCTCAGCCACCTCAGCTTCGAGCCATGTCCAGTATCCGCCCGGCGTGAGCGATTCGTTCACCTTGCTCAGCATGAGCGGGAATCCGCGTCCATCGACCATTGCTCCTACATCCTCGGTGCGCGAGATACATGCCGATGCAAGTGTGTTGCGCGGATTGTCGAAGATGCTCTTCATAGCTGTGGTCTTGTCGCCGAGGAAGAGTGAGAGTTTGTTCACTTCCTTGCCATGTTCGCGGTCGTAGAGTGCCTGTTTCCATGCTTGTGCCTGATAGTAGCCTTGCACCTTCAGTGTATATTTACCTGCCGGCATTCCGTGGAGCACTTGATAAACCTTGTCACCACCCTTCACGTTGGCAGCCTGGAGCACTCCTATGCTATTCCATGCAAAGCCTCCGCCATCGATGGTCCATCCTGCTGCATTGCTGTCGAACTTAGGATTGGCAATGATTGGAGTGAGGTCGAACTGTCCGGTAGCGGTCTTACCATCATGGAGCACTGTCTTCAGAGCCTCGAGTACCTCAGCCTTGAGTTCGTCAACTTGTTTAGCAGTTGCTGCACGCTCGCCGAGTGTCGTAAGGGCTGCATCGGCTGTAGCATCGAATGCAGCATGGTCGTCGGCCTGAGCAGCTATGGTCTTATAGCTCTCGACCACTGCTATTGCGTCGTCGTATATCTGCTCTGGGTCGCCCGGCTCATCAAGGGTGTAGTAGAGTCGGAAGTTGTCGAATCCTGCATATACAGCATCGCCCGACGAGCTGTTGGTGGCTTCGTTCTTGATACCGATGGTTAGTTTACCATCTTCGCCTACTGTGCAGAAGAGCTCGTTGTCGTACATGCCGCGACTGAATGCATCGGCAAATGCGGTCGAGTTATTTGGCAGATAGACAGTTTGACCGCCAGCACTTACTTGTCCCCATGTACCGGTTCCTGCCGATGTGAGCCATTCGTCGGTGATTTGCTTCACGTATGCCTTGGCATCGTTGGCAAAGATGTAGCAGTAGTTCTCGAGCGGCTTGCCTGCAACAGCATCGGTCCATGAATCAGCATTGGATTTCGGGCGCGAGAATGCCTGCACCTTCAGTATGTAGTTGCCAGGAATGAGGCCTTCGATGGTCTGATGTATGTCGAATGAGCAGCAATATC
>CAMHPM010000296.1 GCA_946187025.1 uncultured Prevotellaceae bacterium | reverse complement strand
ATCTCGTCGGCCAGCTCATACACGTCGGGGGCTTGCACGTTGTGGCTCATGCGAATGCCGTTCACGCCCATCTGCTTGAGCGAGAGGAAGCGGCGCTTCCACACTTCGCGAGGCACGGCTGCACCGAGCACTCCAGCGTCGTGGTGTATGCACACTCCCTTCACCTTCATCTGCTGGTCGTTGAGATAGAAACCGTGGTCGGGGTCGAAACGCAGCGAACGGATGCCGATAGGGCTTTCCGTCTTGTCTATTACCTTACCGGCCGACAGCAGTTCCACCTTTAATTTATATAAATAAGGTGTGTCGGTGCTCCAGAGGTGGAGAGAAGACCCTCCTGTGCTCCCTACAGGGAGTGAGCAGACACCTTTACCATCGGTAACTGCCTTTTGCGCTGTTGCCACCTGCTTGCCGTCGGCATCGAGCAGCGATACTTTCACGCTGAGGTTCGATGCCTTGCCCTTATCTAACTCGACAGTCACATCGAGGTCGGCCTTTTGCTTGCTCACATTCTTTGCCCAATAGCTCACTCCCCACTGTGCGAGGTGTGTCTCGGGAGCATTGACGAGCCACACGTCGCGGTAGATACCGCTACCGGTGTACCAGCGCGAGTCGGCATACTTGCTGTGATCCACTCTCACTGCCAGCACATTGTCACCATTCACGAGGTAGGGTGTGAGGTCGTACATAAACGAGATATATCCGTTGGGGCGTTTGCCGAGCAGGTGTCCGTTGAGATATACTTCGCTGCGATTATATACACCTTCGAAGTAGATGTACAGCTTGTCACCAGTCTTCATCGACGAATTGAAATGCTTGCGATACCAGCCGATACCTCCCGGCAGGAAGCCGGTACACGATGCCAACTCCCGCGACGGAGTGCCTTCCACCGACCAGTCGTGTGGCAGAGTGAGTGTGCGCCACCCACTGTCTTTATACGCCGATTCCTTGTAGCCGGCCTCGTCGGTGAGCGAGAACAGCCACGAGTCGTTGAACAGTTGTGAAGTTCCGAACCCTACTTGTGCAGTGCACCACAGGGTGCACTGCATCAGCAATACCATACTAATGATTCTTTTCATGGTTTTAAGGTATGATTATGTTTATTACTTTATCCTTATCTTCAGTATATTCACCGAATAAGCTGGAACCTGGAAGAGGACTTGGGTCGGTGTTTCGGCCTTGATGCGTCCTTCGCCCGGGTATATCTTGCGCGGCTCCTGGATGGTGTTCTCGTCGGTTCCGTTCTCCGAGAAGAGGCGGATGAGGCGGAGTGCATCGTCGCGGCCGGTATCTACGGAGCAGTTCTTGAGGTTGAGGGTTCCGTCGGCATATCCTTCACCCACGTTCACAACCTTCACATACATCATCTTCTCTTTGTCGTCGATGGTGGTCGATGCAAATACACCTTCCATCGCACCGCCCTTCTGCGACTTGCAAGCGAAGTCGAGTCGGCCGTCGATGTAGCAGTGGATGCTGTCGCCTTCGACATCGACTTGCAGGTCGTACCAGCGTCCGGTCTCAACCTGGAAGCGGCGCTCGCGTGCCAGTTGCACTCTGTTGCCGCCGTTGGCTTGTTCCACGTTGTTTTGTGCGTTCGACCATCCACCGATGTTATACCACTGGTAGTTCCTTGCGTCCTTGTAACCTATCATTACGAGGAAGCCCTCGGCACCGCTGTTTTTCTTTGCCTGTACCTTGAATGTGTATTTCTTGCCAGCTTCAATCGTGCCCGGAGCCACAATCATGGCTGGTTCCTGATTGCCGCTTTGGCTTATTTCCGTCTGGCTGGTTGTCCACTGTCCGGCACCTTTCTGCCACTTCGCATAGTCGCTTATATCCACTGCCTTACCATCGACAGTGAGTGACATGTTGCGATACGTTGCGTTTGTGTTCCATGTTGCAAGTCCCACCTGCACGGGGCGAGCGGCTTCTTCGTCGGCTGCCTGCGGCTGTGTGAGCTTCCATGTCCAGTCGGTCTTCAGCACTTGTGTTCCGATGTTGTTGGGGAAGAGTTGCTGAACGTAGTATGACGGTGTGCCCATCACCTGCGACGAGTTGAATCGGATCATGTCGGGACGCCAGCGTGCATCGTTTTCGTTGACGAATATCGGTGCATAGGAGTTCATCACCACCACGTCGCTGTTGTTTTCCATGCCCATCATATAGACGGCCTCGCCCAGTGCGGCATTGAGGTTTCCTATCTCGCCGAAGTTGCTTGTCACGGCATATTCGCCTACATATACCTTATATTTCGAGCGGTCGTAGGAGTCGTATTTGTTGAATCGGTCGGCAAACCACTTAGGATTGCGGTAGTAGTGCTCATCGACCATCTCGACAGGATAGTCGTTGCGCCACGACGGGTAGTCGGTTGACCATGATTCCACGTTGCCGATGCAGTGTACGTATGGGTATTTCTCCTTGATGGCACGATAGAACTGTATGTAGCGCTCAGGGTAGTGGTCGCTTTGGTCGGAGTTGTTTTGCATGTTGAAGTTGTAGTTCTCGTTGCCTATCTCGATGTATTCCAGGTGGAAAGGTTCGGGATGTCCGTTGTCGGCACGCATCTTCCCGTACTTGGTTGTCACGTCGCCGTTAGCATATTCGAGTGCGTCGAGACACTCTTGAATCCATTCGCCAATCTGGTCGTAAGGTGTGCAGCCACCATGCCAGATGCCCACGTTGACCACGAAGAGCGGTTTTGCACCGAGGTCTTCGCTCAGTTGCAGGAACTCGTGGAATCCGATTCCGTCGCTGGTGCGGTAGCCCCAGTTCACGTTGGCATGACCCTCACGTTGTTCGATAGGTCCGATGGTACGTTTCCAACGGAATGCGTTGTCGGGACTTTGCTGACCCTCGACGAAGCATCCGCCAGGGAATCGCATGAAACGTGGGTGCATATCGAGGAGCATCTGTGCCAGGTCGGGACGCATGCCGTTCTCCCTGTCCTTGAATGTAGGCGGGAAGAGGCTCACTACATCCAGCTGGAACTCACCCGCTTTGGTCAGTATTATCACGAACTGAGCCTT
>CAMHPM010000295.1 GCA_946187025.1 uncultured Prevotellaceae bacterium | reverse complement strand
TAAGCCCGGAGGTCAACTCGGCAGGACAAGTCATCTACGGCAACAACAATACAACGACAACCGCATACGGCGAAGCACCCGACTACATCGACATCCGCCAGTGGGAAATCGAGGACGGTGAATGCTTCAGCGAGGAAGATGTGAAGAAAGCCGCCAAAGTGTGCGTGATAGGTAAGACCGTAGTCACCGAATTATTCGGCGAAGGAGTTGACCCTGTGGGTAAGACCATCCGGTTCAAGTCCATTCCACTACGCGTCATTGGTGTGCTCAAGTCGAAAGGCTACAACTCGTGGGGCATGGACCAGGACAACCTTATGATTGTGCCCTACACATGCGTGATGAAACGCATCGCTGCACAGACATGGTTCTCGTCAATCGTCTGCTCGGCCATCACCGAAGAACTGAGCGACCAGGCAATCGAGGAAATCACCGAGATTCTGCGTCGCACACATAAGATAAAAGAAGGAGCAGTCGATGATTTCACCATACGTTCACAAGCCGAAATGATGGAAACCATGTCAACCACAATGGACACCGTCACCCTCATCCTCGTCGTTGCAGCAGCCTTCTCGCTACTCGTGGCCGGTATCGGCATCATGAACATCATGCTCGTGAGTGTAACCGAACGTACGAAGGAGATAGGTCTGCGCATGGCCGTAGGTGCAACAGGCATGGTCATCAGCCTCCAGTTCCTCATCGAGTCGGTACTCATTTCCCTCACCGGCGGACTGCTTGGCATAGTGCTTGGCTGTTGTGTCAGCGAGTTCCTCGTGCCTGCTATGGGTATGCCGTCGAGCGTTCCTGCATGGTCTATATTCGTCTCGTTCGGTGTATGCGTAGTCATCGGTGTACTCTTCGGATATATTCCTGCACGCAAAGCAGCAAACATGGACCCTATCGATGCCATCCGTCACGAATGAACCAGTCACATGTTCTACTGGTTGCAGACAAACAAAAGGTTGAAGCTGATTATCATGCTTCAACCTTTTTGTTTTCTATTCATTCGTGTGAGTGAATATTCACACGGATAAATTATCGCTCGGATGAATAGTCGCTCAGATGAATAATCACTCAGAGCCGAATGTATCTTCTGTGTGTTAATTATTCTAACGGAATCTCAGGATGTTGTACTGCCAGTGGCATGTCTTTCTGCGAGAGGTAGAACATGTAGAGAATTACGGGTTTATCGCCTCGGTTCTCGCCATGGTGTATGGTGTTCACCATCTCGACAACGGCCTCACCTTCGTGTACAACCTTCTCTTGTCCGTCCTGTCCGATGATAGTCAGTTCGCCTTGCACCAGTATGCCGTAGTTCATCACAGGATGGTGGTGCCATCCAAGTTTCTGGCCTGCAGGGAACACATACTTCACGGCCACCAGTTCAGGACGTCCTGCTAAATAGTCAGGCAGTTCAACACCGTCCCAACTTTGGCTGGTACGTATCAACTCGGCAGACTGCACCGTCTGCACTGAGCCATTGTCTTCCACCTGACAATTAACTTTATTATTGTCAACTAAGACAGCAACTGTGCCGCTAATTATTACAAGGATGACGGCAAGTATCCAAATGAATTTCTTACTCATAACTTATTTATATTTTTATATCGTTTGCTTTTGTCACGATTATGCGTAATTGATGTGATGTTTATTTGAATATGAGCTGAGCGAACTCGAAGAGGCTGCGACGCCATGTGTGCCACTCGTGAGCAGTACCTTCCGATTCGTAACCGACAGCGTTGATACCGATGGCTTTCAGGTTCTTGGCAGCTTCAACACAACCCATGTTCTCCTTTCCACCGCCACTCATGAAGAGAAGCTTGTTGGCCTTTGCAAAACCTTCGGATGCCTTCACTTGGTCAACACTCCACGCTCCGCTGCTGAATGTACCTACGTAAGCAAACTTCTCAGGGTTGGCCAGTGTCACCTCGCGTGCCTGCATACCGCCCATCGACAGACCTGCGTATGCACGGTGCTGTGGGTCGGCAATCACGCGGTAGTTCTTTTCAACCATTGGGATGATGTCGTTGAAGAGCACATTCTTGAAGTCGTTAGCGAAGCCGCCGCCGAAACCGCCAAAGCCACCGAAGCCACCTTGACGCTGACCCTGTGCTGCTCCCTGCTGCTGAGGTCGTGCGGCACGTGCGTTGAGGCCGTTATCCATCACGATGATGCAAGGCACTGCCTTCTTTGCTGCAATCAGGTTGTCCATGATTTGTGCGGTGTGTCCCTGCTGTGCCCAGCCGTATTCGTTCTCACCCATACCATGCTGCAGATACAGAACAGGGTATTTCTTCGTAGGATTGGTGAAGTACTCGTTGGGCAGATATACGAAGCAACGACGCATCTTCTCTGTGTAGCTTGAGTAGTAATATACTTCGCTCATCGAACCTTGCGGCACGTTCTTCACCTGCCAGAAGTCTTGGTCGTCGGATGGTACTTCGATTCCGCTACCCCAACGGCTTGCGCCATAGAAGTAGAGGCTTCCCGGATCGGGCACACTGGCACCGTCGATGTTGAGCTGATAGTAGTGGAAACCTGGGTCTTGAGGTGCAGATGTACCTGTCCACATGCCACGTTCGTCTTTTGTCATGGAATAGATCTTGCCAGCGATGTCGAGACCTACCGATGTTGCATTAGGTGCCATGATTTGTGCGCGCACCTGACGTGCAGAGTTTACCATTGGGTATTGTTTACCTTCCTGATTGCTTGAAGCAGGTTTGAAGTCTTCCGCTATTGCTGCTTCTGAAGGAACTGTGGGGTTTCCTTGGCCACGGCCAAAACCTGCAAACTGTGCTGACGCTGTCAATGCAGCCAGAGCTGCCATTGTTGAAAGAATGATTCGTTTCATATAATTAATAATTAAAAATGAATAGCGGATTTATTGGAGAGCTCAGAGAACTCGGAGTGCTCGGAGAACTCAGAGAACTCGGAGAACTCGGAGCTCTCTTTTCTCTTAGAACGGGAATGCGTTTTCGGCCGTTATTGTTTCTCCAAACTCTGATGCCTCGGCATCGTTGTCGTCGA
>CAMHPM010000294.1 GCA_946187025.1 uncultured Prevotellaceae bacterium | reverse complement strand
CATCGACCTCTCGATATCGGATATGAAGTTCCAGGGCGAACTTACATGGAAACCAATCATGGGTATGGAAATCCACGGACTTGCAGCATACCGCACACAGAAGACCTCGCAGGAGCACTTCATTCTGAACCGCTCTAACCAGGCTGAGGCATATCGTGCAGGTGTGGGCGACCCGAATATCCAGTACTCTAACTCATACCTCTATACCGACCCCGACAAACCAAACTCATTGCCTATTTCGGTTATGCCGAGCGGAGGTATCTATACACGTAACGACTACATGGTACGCCAGTACGACTTCCGTGGTACTATACAATATAATAAGGTGTGGAACGACACACACATTATGAACCTCTTCGGAGGACTCGAGGCCAACAAGACCGACCGCGACCAGATGTTCCACTCCGACTATGGAGTTGACTACGATGCTGCCCGCCTCGTCACCATTACCCCTGAGTTCTACAAACAGGCAAAAGAGGAAGGAACAACATTGTCGTCGTTTGCAAAGTCGTGGACACGTAACCTTGCTTACTTCGCCAATGCCAACTATTCATACAAGGGACGCTACGTCATCAACGGAACAATCCGTTACGAGGGTTCCAACAAACTTGGACGTTCGCGTAGCTCACGCTGGCTCCCAACATGGAACGTGTCGGGCGCATGGAACGTTCATGAGGAGAACTTCTTCCGTCGTTTCATGGAGAATTCACACGACGCTATCTCGCACTTGGCACTCCGTGCATCTTACTCACTGACTGCCGACCGCGGACCATCATCGGTGTCGAATGCACTGCCAATATACTATTCAACTAACGTATGGCGTCCGCAGGGCGATCAGATTGAAACGGTAACAGTGCTTAGCAATATTGCCAACAAAGAGCTCACATACGAAAAGAAGCATGAGCTCAACTTCGGTCTTGACGCAGGTTTCCTGAAGAACAGAATCAACTTGAACTTCGATATCTACTGGCGTAAGAACTTCGACCTTATCGGTTATATCCAGACATTGGGTGCCGGAGGTTACATCGACAAACTCGCCAACGTGGCATCGATGGATTCACATGGTGTTGAGTTCACACTCTCTACACACAACATTCAGGCAAAGAACTTCAAGTGGGATACCGACTTCACATTCTCTTACGCAGCAAACGAGATTACCGACCTTATCTCACGCTCGAATGTCATCAACCTCGTGTCGGGAGCAAGCAGTAACCACTTCCGTAAAGGATACCCAGTGTCAGCTCTGTTCTCTATACCATTCGTAGGACTTAACGACGAAGGTATTCCACAGTTCATCAACGAGGACGGCGACGTGACACTTACCGATATCTACTTCCAGGAGTACGACAAGCTCGACTTCCTGAAGTATGAAGGTCCTACAGAGCCTACAATCACCGGTGGTTTGAACAATCTGCTCACCTACAAGAACTGGCGTCTGAACATCTTCGTTACCTATTCGTTCGGTAACAAGGTGCGCCTCGATCCTTCGTTCGCAGCAGCCTACTCCGATATGTCGGCTATGCCGAAGGAGTTCAAGAACCGCTGGGTTATTCCTGGTGATGAGAACATTACGACGATACCGGCAATCGCAAGCCGTCGTCAGTACTACAACAACAACCAGTTGAGCTATGCATACAACGCATACAACTACTCTACAGCCCGCGTGGCCGATGGCGGATTCATTCGCATGAAGGACATCTCGCTTACATACGATGTACCACGCAACTGGCTCAACAGAGTGTTCGGTCTCAACTCTGCCTCTCTGAAGATTGATGCCACCAACCTCTTCCTGCTCTATGCTGATGATAAGCTGAACGGACAGGATCCTGAGTTCGTAAACTCTGGTGGTGTTGCTACTCCTATGCCAAAGCAGTTCACTTTCACAGTGCGCTTGGGAATGTAATTTAATTGATAATCACAAATAGATAAGAAACAAGTAGAAAATTATGAAGTCAATTAAATATATAGTAAGTTTTGTTATTGGCATCCTGATGTTGTCATTAACAGCAAGTTGCGATTTCATCGTCAAGCCCGACGAGTTCCTCGATCAGGTTCCGGATGAGCGCGTTGAAGTGACAAACCTCGATCAGGTTATCATGTTGCTCGGGTCGGCATACTCGGCATCCAACTACGGATGGATCTGCGAAGCATCGAGCGACAACATCATCGACCTGAATGCTCCATACCTCGCAACAAAGTCGGATGGTTCTGAGGTGCTTGTGCATTACAATCTGAATTCATATGGCCGAATGGATGACGAGATATATAAGTTTGAACCAGTCCGCTCATCAACCGACAGCGACTCACCGTCGTCGATATGGGAGAACTGCTATCAGGCTATTGCAACTGTCAACCATGCTCTCGTAGTGCTCGATACTCTCAAGGCTGAAGCTAAAGGTGAGATGAGCGAGCAGATGAAGGCTGCTTATGGCGAGGCTTATCTAAGCCGTGCATACCATCACTTCATCCTCGTGAACATCTTCTCGCAGGCTTACAAGAACGACGAATTGAGCAAGAACGATATTGGTATTCCTTATGTGACAGTTGCTGAGGACGTTGTGATGAAAAACTACGATCGTGGCAATGTTACAGATACTTATAAGAAGATACAGGAAGACCTTGAGCTTGGTCTGAGCATGATTAGCGACGTTAACTACAAAATGCCGAAGTGGCACTTCAATGTGAATGCCGCACACGCTTTCGCAGCTCGCTTCTATCTTTATAAGCGCGACTACGACAAGGTGATTGAGCATGCCGATGCAGTGCTGGGCACTGAATCTGCCGGACTGAATGAGAAGTTGATGGACTACACTCATTTCGATGAGTGCACATCGTCAACCGACTACGCCGAGATTTGGCAAGGCCCGTCGCAGGCAAACAACCTCCTGCTCATGGCTACATATTCAATCCAGTGGCGTCGTCAGATCGGTTGTCGCTATGCATGTGCTGGTAAGGCTCTGCGCGACATCGAGTTCCACCTCGGTCCTAACTGGCGCTGGTATCTCATGCCGACAGCAGGTGTCAGCGGTGGTAC
>CAMHPM010000293.1 GCA_946187025.1 uncultured Prevotellaceae bacterium | reverse complement strand
TTGCGATCCCACAAAAAGCTCACCAGGGTATAACCCACGAGGGCCAGGGCAATGACCGAGGCATATATCCATATTTCCGGTCCTTCGATTGAGCCGCAAGCCGAAATAAGGAACACGGCTGCAAGTATGAACGAGAGTAATGTCTTAATCAGTTGCTTCATCGTTGTTAAAGAAATGTTTACGGATATAGTTCTTGAGTGCGATGACCAATATGGTGATTACCACCGCAGCCCCATAGCATACGAAGTCCATCTTGTCGTAGGTGCCGGTGAATCCCCATAACAGTTGAGCCAGCTCTGAGCCGAATGCCACTCCTGGTATTATGAGATACCACAAGGCCGACACCTTGTTGAAGCCGTTCCAGATGGCATCGACCAGCAGCAGATACGACAAGAGCCACAAGCCGTCGGGCAGGCTGAAACGCACCCACTCCGGCAAGTCGAACGTGTCGCCCCAACTGCGCAGCGACACCACCCACGGACCTGCATGTTCGTAGAGGCGGAACATATTTAGCTCCGTCGATCTGAACGTGAGGTAAAGCAGCCCCTCAATAATAAAAAGCAGCAGAGCCATGGCAAGCTCCACACGCCGTGCTTTGCTCCTGAGCAGTTCGCGCATAGTCGATTTTACATTGTTTAATCACCGGGATGGAGCATTAAACGCTCAGAATCCGGATGAAATCCATGCAAAGGTACGAATTATTCATTATTAAATGTACATAATTCATTAAAAAATTGTAACTTTGCATCGAAATTCGGACGCAAAGATACGTTTCGACACGTTTTGACAAACGAAAATCATAAAGACAGAATTACATTTCAGTATATTCTGAGCATTCAAATATATCAAACATCAAAAAGAAATGGCCACAGAACTTAACGAACAAGAGTTGCAACGTAGGCAAAACCTGCAAGCCATGCGCGACATGGGAATCAACCCCTACCCCGCCGCTGCATATCCAACCAACGCCTTCTCAACCGACATAGTAGCACAATTCGACGACCAGGCAGAACCACGCCAAGTATGTATAGCCGGACGAATGATGAGCCGGCGCATAATGGGCAAGGCATCGTTCATCGAACTGAAAGACTCGAAAGGCAGAATACAAGTATATGTCACACGCGACGACATCTGTCCCGACGAGAACAAAGACATGTATAACGTAGTGTTCAAGAAACTGCTCGACCTTGGCGACTTCATCGGAATCCGCGGTTTCGTGTTCCGCACACAAACCGGACAAATAAGCGTACATGCACAGGAACTCACCGTGCTTGCAAAGAGCCTGAAACCGCTGCCAATAGTGAAATACAAGGACGGAGTGGCCTACGATGCATTCGAAGACCCCGAACTCAGATACCGCCAGCGATATGTTGACCTCGTGGTGAACGAGGGCGTGAAAGAAACATTCGAGAAACGCTCAAAGGTAATCACAACCATGCGACGAGTGCTCGACGAAGCAGGATACACCGAAGTGGAGACACCTATACTGCAATCCATTCCGGGCGGAGCAAGCGCACGTCCGTTCATGACACACTTCAACGCACTCGACCTGCAGATGTATATGCGCATCGCAACCGAGCTCTACCTCAAGCGACTCATCGTAGGCGGATTCGAAGGTGTGTATGAAATAGGAAAGAACTTCCGCAACGAAGGCATGGACCGCACCCACAACCCTGAGTTCACATGCATGGAACTCTACGTACAATACAAAGACTACAACTGGATGATGTCGTTCACCGAACACCTGCTCGAGACTATATGCATAGCAGTAAACGGCTCGACCGAAAGCGTGGTCGATGGAAAAACCATATCATTCAAGGCACCATATCGCAGGCTCCCTATCCTCGACGCAATAAAGGAACAGACAGGATTCGACTGCGAAGGCAAGAGCGAAGACGAGATACGCCAGTTCTGCCTCTCCAAAGGAATGGAAGTGGACGAAACAATGGGCAAGGGCAAACTCATCGACGAACTGTTCGGCGAGTTCTGCGAAGGCACATTCATACAGCCAACCTTCATAATCGACTACCCTGTCGAGATGTCGCCACTCACCAAGATGCACCGCAGCAAGCCAGGACTCACCGAGCGATTCGAACTCATGGTCAACGGCAAGGAACTGGCCAACGCCTACTCCGAACTCAACGACCCAATCGACCAGGAAGAGCGATTCAAGGAACAGATGCGCCTGGCCGACAAGGGCGACGACGAAGCAATGATTATCGACCAAGACTTCCTGCGGGCACTGCAATATGGTATGCCACCAACCAGCGGAATCGGAATCGGAATAGACCGGCTCACAATGCTCATGACCGGCAAGATGACCATTCAGGAAGTTCTCTTCTTCCCACAGATGAAACCACGCAAGGTGGCAACCGAGGCAAAAGAAGAAACAGCCGAAGAAGAGGAAGCGAAAGTGAAAAGTAACTAAAGACCAAACTATGCAATTCACAAGTTGTGGAAAAGTAGCCATCATAGGCGGTGGAAGCTGGGCGACGGCCATGGCTAAAATCGTGATGCACCACGAAGAACATATCAACTGGTACATGCGGCGCGACGACCGGATCGAGGAATTCCAACGACTCGGACACAACCCGTCGTACCTGCAAGGACTGCACTTCGATGTGAGCCGAATCAACTTCTCTTCCGACCTCAACCGAATTGTCGAAGAATCTGACACCCTCATCTTCGTCACACCGTCGCCTTACCTCAAGGGACACCTCAAGAAACTGAAGGTGAGCATCAGGGAAAAACTGATAGCCATCGCAATCAAAGGCCTTGTGCCCGACGACAACATAACCATATCGCAATACTTCCAGCAGGTATTCAATGTACCAGAAGACAACATAACAACCATCGGCGGACCATCACACGCCGAGGAAGTAGCGATGGACCGCCTATGCTACCTCACCGTAGGGTGCCACAGCCTTGCAAACGCCGAGGTCGTAGCCGACCTGCTCACCAACCGATACGTCAAGACATCGGCATGTACCGACATCGAGGGCATCGAATACAGTTCAGTGCTCAAAAACGTATATG
>CAMHPM010000292.1 GCA_946187025.1 uncultured Prevotellaceae bacterium | reverse complement strand
AGGCGGAGGTCTTCGGTGATAATAAAGGGTACATGCCTGCTTTTGAGGCACTGCCAGAACATCAACAGGCGACCGATGCGTCCGTTGCCGTCTTGGAAAGGATGGATTCGCTCAAAGTTGACATGGAAGTCGAGTATGTCGTCAAATTCCGCTTTCTTCAAGGTATTGTAACCATTCAGCAGGGCTTTCATCTGTCGGCGAACATCTTGCGGTTGCGTCGTTTCTTGTCCGCCGACTTCGTTTGGCAGTCGTTTATAATCGCCCACAGCAAACCACGGCTTGATGCCGTCGGAAGTATTGTTCTTGAGCATCAGATGCAACTGCTTGACATGTGGTTCGGTGATTGCTTCGGTCGCGTGGTCTATTACATAATCAATACATCGAAAGTGGTTTACTGTCTCAATTATGTCGTCTATGTTGGTATCTTCGGCTGTGACTCCCAGTGTGTTTGTCTCGAATATGTAGCGCGTCTGGTCTTTGGTAAGCCTACTGCCTTCCATGTGGTTGGAGTTATATGTCAGGTCTATCTGCACACGATGATATATGCCGCCTTTCATCCGGCTCGCTTTCTCATTGAGCAAGCGAGCCAGCAATGGTGATATTCTCGTGTTACGCTTTTGTGGCAGAACGGCATCGACTGGTATGCACCACGTCTTGCCTGTGAGGAATGCACCATCGATCTTACCTGTTGCGCAATAGTTGCGCACAGTGCGTTCGCTGACTGCATATTTTTCTGCAAATTGGTTGACTGATACGTATTCCATCTCTCTTTATCGGCAAACTTATCGTTGTATTTTGCTGCAAAGATATGTATTTTTGCCGACATCGGCAAGTTTATTTAGTAAAAACATATCAAGGACTCGCGAATAACGTATGAAGTTCTCATAATACACTGGGAGTTGTGCTTAGCGAGGAAGCCTATGCGGCACTACATGAATATGAAGTTCTCATAATACACTGGGAGTTCTGTCGTTGCAATGCGATTCACACAAAAAGCTGTGGCGCCCTACTGTTTCCGCTGCCGCACATAGTAGTACATCCCGTCAGCTTTGTGGATGCTGGGGATGTTGTGCTGGCGCATGCAGCGGCCGAGGGTTACGAGGTTGTTGAGCTTGCTGTTGAACGAGCGGTGGGTGCGTAGCACTGCCATGATGTCGGTGAGCTTCATGGGTTGGAGGTTGGAGTCGTGTGGCTGTGCGGGGTCGTAGGGTTCGAACAGGTCGCTGAGTATCAAGTCGATGGGGTCGGACTTGATGAATTGTTTGTTCCACTGTGTTATCTGAGTTTCCTCGATGTCGTTTGCCCAATAGCGTGCGTCGTTAGCTATGAGATGGAGGGCTTGTGCATAGAGCTGGCGGTGGTTGAGTGGTGTCTCGGTGTCGATGGGTGCGAGCACTCGGGTGCAGATGAATCGGCGTGTGCCCTGCACTATGCGCAGCACTTCCTGGTCGTTGGTGGTGCCGATGAAGGATGCATACCTGCGGCGTGTGGCTACTACCGAACTGTAGGCACGTCGCTGGTCGACCTTGTTGGCAGTAGCGAGGTATTTCACGAATGCCATCTGAGGTGCCGAGAGCTGGTCGAACTCGTCGATATTGATGAGCAGGTAGCGTGTCATGCGTCGTTCGGCTTCGTTGTTGTTGCTGAAGTCGAGGCGGTCGGTGTAGTATGCGCTGAGTTCGGGCGGCAGAATCATGCGGCAGAATGTGGATTTCCTGAAGCCCTGCTCGCCCACCAGTATTGGTGTGAGGCTGTTGCCGTGCGCTGGGTCGTAGCCTTGCCAGTGGGCCACCATCGAAAGGAACCACAGACTGAATAGTGGCTTCCACTGCGGGTGGTCGCACTTCACGCGGTCGGCCAGCTGACCTATATAATCCGTCTGTCCGTCCCACTGCTCCAGCGAGTTGAGGTAATCGGTCACGGGGTTGTACTGAGGTACGAACGTGGAGTCGATGAGTCCGTTGATTTCGCTTATAAAGGCCTCGATGCCCTCTGTTGCCGCTTCGTGGCAGATGGTGTTGCGGTCGCGTTTGGTCATCTCGCGATAGTTGAAGTCGAAGCTGTTGCGTATGCGGAATTCGGTGGTTTCGGTCATCGTGTTGTAGCGGATGTCGTAGCGGCGGTTGAGGAACTCGGGCAGTTGCAGTGCCACCAGCTGTTTCTTGGGCATATCGACCGTGATGCCCAGTCGGCGCGGGTCTTCATACACGGTATGCACGGCATTCCTCACGACCGCATCGTCCAGTTTATAATAATGCCACATGATTCGGTAGGTGGCCTCCTCTTCGGGAATGTCGGCAGCCTTGCAGTGCTGGGCAATCATCACCACGGCCGCCATCGGGTTGTCGCGCCATCCGCGTGCTTCGAGTTTGAGAAGTGCCTCGTGATGACAGCGGTTGTAGATGTGTTCCATCATCATGATCGACTCCATGCCAGGGCGCAAGCGGTCGAACCGGTTGCCGGCCGACGCCTGTTGCAACATCTGATTGATGGCTTCGCGACTCATGGGGTTTACCACGAGCGGAAGGGCATGGCGGTTGACGTATGGCGACGTATCGACCGTCTGCAAGAACGTGCTTTGCAACGTCTGCCGACGTATGCTGATGGGGTGTGGCAGCATGGTGGAGTAGGTCTGCACCGCCACATAATAGGCTTGCAGCACCAGGTTTTCCAGCTCTTCCTCGGTGTGTGGCAAGTGTCCGTCGGGCGTCGATACGGCCACGAGTATCACCACCGAGTGTGCGTCGCACCCCATGAACGCCGCCACGGTTTGCGGCATGAGCGATGCCTGGGCCTTCACGGCATCCACCTCCACACGGCTGTTCAGGTTCTCTACCTCGAGCATCGCCATGCGATTATACTGCACCAGCAAGGGCTCTGCACCGCCCCTGCGCCATTCAGCCACAGGACACACACGGCGAATCTGGTCGTAGTGGGCATAGCGTTCGATGCGGTTCGCGCCCGGATGGTAGTACTGTCGGAGGCCTGCAATGTAGCCCTTCTGGCTTTCATGCCCCATGTTGTTGATAAACTCGCCA
>CAMHPM010000291.1 GCA_946187025.1 uncultured Prevotellaceae bacterium | reverse complement strand
AAGGGATGCTGCGGTCGTTGCCGTCGGCCGGGATGAGGCGGTCGTTGATTGAGCGCAGTGATGGCAGGTTGCGTTGTGATGAACCTATACGTGCCTGTGATGCCAATGTAGGCGGCATGGCTGGAGTTGTGGCACTCAGGTCGATTGGTATCCACACGGCCATGTTGCCGTTGCCACGATGTGCCCATGCATAGTATGGGATGAGGGTGAGGCGCTCGTCGGTAGTGGTGAGGCGTCCGCTTTCGTCAAACTTCAAGGTCTGTGCACTTGTAATGAGTGTCTGTACATCGGTGCCTTCGATGGTTACATGTCCGATGGTACACTTAGGCTCCTGGTTGAGAAGTACGCTGAGTACGTCGCAGGTGTTGTCGGGATGTTCTGCACAGTAAACCAGTGGTCCGCGTTCGATGGCTGCACGGCCCTTGTCGGCTGCAACCTTTCCGTTGGCACGTACGAGACGCGCATCCATGTCGAAATGTACGTTAACTTTGTCGCCCGATTTCCATTTACGATCGATTACGAAGTATCCGTCCTTCAGTTCACTCTCTACAGCCTGGCCGTTCACCTTGATGCTATACTTCAGGCTCTTGCCATCAGCATAGTGGTAGAGGTCGCTTGGAACCACTTGTCCGCGTACCCATCCTGGAATACGTATGTTGAGTGCAAACTGACCTGGCGCCTTCTTCACGGTCATCGTGATGTCGCCGTCCCACGGATAGTTGGTTTCCTGAACGAGTGTTACTGCTTTTCCTGCAACCTTCACTGTGGTTTCGTTACCTGCAAAGAGGTTTACATAAAGAGCACGGCCCTTCACTGCGTAGATGTATTGAGGGAACGACGGGATGAAGCGTGCTGCGTTTGACGGACAGCAGGCACAGCCGAACCATGCCTGACGCTGGTGCTGACCCATCGACTGCAGTGGGTTTGGATAGAAGAACTTACCACCGTCGATTGAGATGCCTGAAAGGACGCCGTTGTAGAGTGTGCGCTCGAGGGCATCATAGTATTTGCTTTCGCCGTGCAAGAGGAAGAGGCGGTAGTTGAGATATACCTGTGCGATGGCAGCACATGTCTCGCAATATGCCGACATGTTTGGCAGTTCGTAGTTTTCGCCAAATGCCTCGCCCGATGACGTAGCACCTACACCACCTGTGAGGTAATACTTCTTGCCTACGATGTTTTCCCAGATGCGGTCGATGGCGTGGATGTAAGCGGTGTCGCCAGTGAGGGCAGCCACATCAGCCATACCTGCATACATGTATCCGGCACGAACGGCGTGACCCACAGCTTCGTCCTGCTCGAGCACTGGCTTGTGGCTCTGTGCATATTCGTCGATCTTGTGCAGATACCCGTCGGCATCGCGCATACCGCCACGGCCACGTGTCCACGATGCATCGCGCTGTCCGCGTTGGTCGAGGAAATACTTAGCCTGTTCCAGGTATTTCTTGTCGCCGGTAGCAGTATATAGCTTGGCAAGGCCCATCTCGGCAATCTGGTGACCAGGGACAACCTTTGCCTGACCAGGCTTGCTTCCTACTTCCCTGCATACACAGTCGGCATACTTAATGGCGATGTTGAGGAGTGTTTTCTTGCCTGTGGCGTTGTAGTGGGCAACAGCTGCTTCGCAGAGGTGTCCAAGGTTATAGAACTCGTGTGAGAGGTCTTCAACCAGTTCCCAACGCTTCGTACCAGCCCAGTTGTGTGGATGTTCTGGGTTTTGTGTACGTGCAGTGTAGAGGTATCCGTCGGGCTCTTGTGCTGCTGCAATGATGGCAATCACGCTGTCGCAGTACTTGTCGATGTTTGTACCGTTGATTTTTGCATTAGGGTGAGTCTGCATGAGGTATGCAGCACCTTCGAGAGTTTTGTAAGGGTCGGTGTCGTCGAACGAGTAGCCCATCGTGACACGGAATGTCTTGCTTGGGTCTTTGATGTGTTCGGCTGCCTGCTCAAAATTGAGATAGCGATTTTCGGATTCGCACTTACTGAACGCGAGCGGAATAGTGACGTCACGGCTGGCTTGCAGACGTTGGCCCCAGAATGTGTTTGGGGTTACTTTGACTGCAGTAAACGGCACTGGGGTGATTGGATAACCCGATTTGTCGCTCTGAGCGTTCACACTACCTACGGCTGCTATGGCCATAAGTGAGATGGTGATTAGTTTTTTCATAATGTAACTTAAATGGTTGATTAGTATTTGTTTTGTTAAATAATTCATCGTCAATGTGCTTCGAGCCAGTTGCTGCCCCATCCGCAGTCGGCAATGAGTGGTACGCTCATCTTGAATGCACCTTGCATCTCGTCGATTACCAGTTGTTGCAGTTGTTCGCGCTCGTCGGGTACGACACTGAAATTGAGTTCGTCGTGTACTTGCAGTATCATCTTCGACTTCAGTCCCTCGCTCTCCATTCGCTTTTGTATGCGGACCATTGCCACTTTTATGATGTCGGCGGCAGTTCCCTGGATTGGTGCGTTGATGGCATTACGCTCTGCATATCCGCGCACCACTGCGTTGTGGCTGTTGATGTCGGGCAGGTGGCAGCGGCGTCCGAACAGTGTCTCGGTATATCCTTTCTGGCGTGCCATATCTACCGACTTCTCCATATATGCCTTCACGTCGGGGTATGTGGCAAAGTATTCGTCGATGAGTTCCTTGGCCTCGCTGCGGCTCACTTGCATACGCTCGGCAAGTCCGAAGGTGGTGATACCGTATATTATTCCGAAGTTGGCCGTCTTGGCCTTGCGGCGTTCGTCGGTCGTTATCTCTTCAATCGGTTTCTTGAATATCTTGGCAGCAGTGGCGGCATGTATGTCGTGGCCGGTGTTGAATGCCTCTATCATGTTGTGGTCGCCGCTGAGGTGTGCCATGATTCGCAACTCTATCTGTGAATAGTCGGCCGAGAAGAAGAGGCATCCTTCATCGGGGATGAATGCCTTGCGCACCTCACGCCCGTTTTCGTCACGTATTGGTATGTTCTGCAGGTTGGGGTTAGACGAGCTGAGCCTGCCGGTTGCTGTCACTGCCTGGTTGAACGATGTAT
>CAMHPM010000290.1 GCA_946187025.1 uncultured Prevotellaceae bacterium | reverse complement strand
GGCACTCATGGCGGCTATGAGCAGTGCGATGCCTGCGCGTATGTCGGGCGATGTGAGGCGTGTGCCTCGCAGTTGGAACCGGTGGTCGTGTCCCACCACGACGGCGCGGTGTGGGTCGCACAGTATGATTTGTGCTCCCATGTCGATGAGCTTATCGACGAAGAAGAGACGGCTTTCAAACATCTTCTGGTGTATCAGCACCGACCCTTTGGCCTGTGTCGCCACCACGAGCAGCACGCTGAGCAGGTCGGGGGTGAGGCCTGGCCACGGTGCATCGGCAAACGACATGATGCTGCCGTCCATGAACGAGCCTACTTCGTAGTGTTCGTGGTGCGGGATGATGATGTCGTCGGCTTCGCGGTTGATGGTTATGCCCATGCGGCGGAACACGTCGGGTATGATTCCGAGGTTGTCGTACGACACGTCTTTTATCCTCACTCCGTGGCCGTTCATGGCTGCCATGCCGATGAACGACCCCACCTCGATCATGTCGGGCAGGATGGTGTGCTGTGTGCCGTGGAGGGTCTTCACTCCTTCGATGGTGAGCAGGTTGGATGCTATGCCGCTTATGTTTGCTCCCATGCGGTTGAGCATCTTGCACAGTTGCTGTATATATGGTTCGCAGGCGGCATTATATATATGTGTGGTGCCTTCGGCCATGACGGCTGCCATGATGATGTTGGCCGTTCCGGTGACCGATGCCTCGTCGAGCAGCATGTATTTTCCGCGCAGGTGGTTGGCTTCAATCTCGTAGATGCCGCGCGAGGGGTTGTAGGTGAATGTGGCTCCCAGCTCGTTGATACCCATGAAGTGGGTGTCGAGCCGGCGCCGGCCTATCTTGTCGCCGCCGGGTTTGGCCACGCAGGCGTGGTGGAATCGTCCGAGCAGCGGACCGAGCAGCAGCACCGAGCCGCGCAGTGATGCACTGCGGCGTATGAACTCGTCGCTTTGCAGATAGTCCATGTTGAGGTCGGCGGCTTGGAAGGTCCAGGTGTGGTTGCCGTTGTTGGTGATGCCCACTCCCATCTGCTGCATCAGTGCGATGAGGTTGTTCACGTCGAGGATGTCGGGCACGTTGCTTATGGTCACCGCCTCGCTTGTGAGCAGGGTGGCGCAAATCACCTCGAGGGCTTCGTTTTTGGCTCCTTGGGGGGTGATGCTGCCGTTGAGCGGGTGTCCGCCTTCAATGATGAATGATGCCATTATTTCTTGCGTTTTTTCTTTGTCGTGAGGGTCTGCTGCAGTTCGGCCATCACCTCCTTGTCGCTGATAATGTTGATTTCGTTTGGCAACAGCGATATCTTGCCGTCGGTATATTCGGCAAGGTCTTCGAGTATCTTCTCGTCGTCCATCGCATTGCTGTTCCAGCTGGCGAGGTTGCGTTTCATCTGGTTGGCCACCAGGCGGGTCAGCTCGTCGCGCTCTTCGCCCGGTTCCATCTGGTTTATGTGCTTGATGAGTTGCTCCACGATCGAGCCGTAGTGGCGGCGTTCGATACGCTTCTGTGGGTAGGCCACTCGCTCGCGGTGCATCTTGTTTTCGTCGATGTGTTGTATCTCTACCGGGTAGTCGATGTCGAGCTGATAGCCTGATATGAGGGCCAGGTGGTTCCAAGCTTCTGGTAGAAGTCGTCTTCGTTGCCGTTATAGGCCTGCATGTTGGCCATGAGGTCGATGATGGTGAATGCGCAACGCTGGCGCTCGCTGCGGTCGTCGAGGTCCATGGCATAGTGTACCATGTCCTGGATGCATCGCCCGTATTCGGGCAGCACCAGTTTGTCTCTTTTTGTATTATAATCCACGGGTCGTTTTTTTATAGTTATGATGTATAATCTTTATTGTGATAATGTGTGATCTTTGTCACGATAATGTATAACCGGGTTTAGTGGTTCTCCTTCCTTGCCGTTCCTGTACTTGGTTGCTGAAGCATGTTGCGGCTCTTTACTGCCACAAACTCCTTCAGGTAGTATGGCTCGAAGTATGCCACGTCGGCAAACTCTCCGCGTGCATGTGCTTTTTCGGCCAGCGGACTCATCCACTTGGCCAGCGGCACGATGTCGGGGATGAAGTGTGCGTTGGGGTGGGTAATGGTGTCGCGGCATTTGTCGGAGCCGTTTCCGAAGAAGTAGATAGGATGTTGCTCGAGTTCGTCGGCAAATGCCGACGAGTCGATCACCTTGGCCTCGGTCGGCATCACGTTGTGCAGGGCGCGGTCGTAGAGTGCTGTATAGACCTCCATGCGGCGCGCGTCGATCATGGGGCAGAGCAGGGCGTCGTCGGGCAGGTCGTCGTGTACGAGCAACACCGGTACGCACATCACCTCGAGGGTGGGCAGGGCGATGAGCCGGAGGCTGCGGCCGTAGCACACACCCTTGGCCATGCTCGCACCGATGCGAAGGCCGGTGTAGCTGCCGGGACCCTGACTCAGTGCCACGGCATCGAACGGGATGGCGTGGTTGTCGGTAAACGACAGCGCTTCATCTACCATGCCGCCAAGACGCTGGGCAGCCGAAGGGCCTTCGCTCTCGACTTGCTGGAAGATGATGGCACCGTCCTGGCTCACTGCAACCGAGCAGATGTCGGTCGATGTTTCGATATGTAGTATGCAAGACATAGTTATCCAATTTAATATGCAAAGGTAGCAATTATTTACGACCCGACAATCTTGTATTGACTATTTTTAACATATCATACATCAAACCACCCTCCATCGACTGTGTTTTTACCTTTCCGTGGCACTACTTTCCTGCTTTCAGCATCACTTTTTTCCTTTCACGACACTGTTTTGCTACGTCGGTAAGCTCTTGCGACTACGCACTAAAACCTCTGCGAGTGCTGAGTAATTTCCCTGCGACTGCTGAGTAATTTCCCTGCGACTGCGGAGTAATTTCCCCGCGACTGCTGAGTAATTTCCCCGCGACTGCTGAGTAATTCTTTAATTTGTGGTTCAAATTATAAAAATTGTCGTGCAAATTATTAAATTTGTGGCCGTAAATTTAATAATTTGCACGACAAATTAAAGAATTCTTCAGCAGTCTCGGAAGTTTTCTCCCGCACTTGCAGAAGT
>CAMHPM010000289.1 GCA_946187025.1 uncultured Prevotellaceae bacterium | reverse complement strand
ATAGTTGAACGAGGGGTCGATGAACATGTCGATGTTGGCCACTTGTATCTCGTTGATGAGCAGGCGATGTGACTGCGGGCTTGCCGGCATGGCATATATTGCCAGAGCAGCAAGGACAGGCAGGATGTGACGTCGTATGTCAGAAGTACGGTTCATTTGTTTCATTGCGATGATGGTTTTTACTGTTAATGACGATGGTTCACTATTAATATAGACCCTTATTCATCGCAAAAGACTGCATCTATTTAATGATTTTTCCCACTTTAATCTTGTCGCCCGAGTCGTCAACCTCGAAGAAGACAGGTATCCTGACATAAGCTCCCGTACTGCTGTCGTGGGAATGACAGCATAGCAGCAGCTTGCCTTCGAACGTGCGGAACATCATTCCGTGTCCGTAGTTTGGCGGTGTGATTGGTTCGGGCTCCTGCACCCACGGACCGTCGAGTGTCCCACTTGTGGAATAGGCCACACCTTGTGTGTAGTCTTTATATACCCAGCTTGTCCACAGCATACCCAGTTTTCCGGTCTTGGTGCGGAACGGGAACGGGCCGTCGGTCACTTTGTTTGGAATCTCGTTGCCGGCCGAGTCGCGTTCACGGCTCCATGGCGAGTCGAAAGCCCGGAACAACAACTTGCGCGTATCGCCTATCGACCCGCTGAGGTCGGTCTTCAGCTGTATCTTCTCCACCGTGCCGTTCCAGTTCTGAAGCCATTCGTGGCAGAAGACCATGTATGGTTTGGCATCCTTATCGACCCAGAACGTGGCATCGAGCGTGGGTTGGTCGGCCGGCAGGAACGTAGCATCGGCCATCGGCGTATATGGGCCGTCGGGTTTGTCGCTCCTGAGTACATGGCAGGCACGCCGTTCGATCACGTTTCCACGTACAGTGTCGATTTTGACATTGCGGTTGGTGAATGTAGCGAAATAGTAGTAGAGGCCGTTGTACTTATGCAGTTCGGCTGCCCACACCATAGGCCGTGCACCCATCCACGAGTTGGGATCGGGTTGAATCACATTATACGGGCCGTCCCAGCGTTTCAGGTCGCGGCTCTTCCACAGAGACCCGCCGGTGCCAGTCATGTAATACATATGAGTAGCCTCGTCGGCAAGTACAAAGGGGTCGCTCAGGCGGATGGAATCGGTTGGTACGCCTGTGCGCACACGACCCATGCCCCTACCCTGCGCACCCAAAAACATGCACGACGACAGGAGGATAAGAAACGAAAAGAGTGCTTTCATGTCAATACGGTTTAAGAAGTTCATTATTTAGTGGTTTTAGTCGTTCAGTATTTGTCGGGGTGTTGATTGCTAATGATACACCTTATTATTATCAAATGCAAACTTACGCAAAAAAAACGACATAAAGCCTCCCGAACCATAAAAAATAATATCAAGCCTCCATTTTAACACTTTTTTACCCCGTTTCGCTGTCTGAAAACGACGATTAACGCATGACGACTCATGTGCAGGATTGGAGCTGAAAGGGCGGATGCCGATTACTGTAATCCCTAAAGCCAACAATTCATGATAAGACATAAAAGTGGTATTATTACATTCAGGCAATTCCACGATTCTTGAACATGGACACATGTTTTTTCACGAGTGCGCACTCTCGAGGTCGCGACTCCGCACTCTCGGGGCTGCGAGTGCGCACTCATAAGTCCGTGGCGTGATGGCCTGAAGTCCATGGCGTGATGGCCTGAAGTCCATGGCGTAATGGCCTGAAGTCCGTGGCGTAATGGCCTGAAGTCCGGGCCTGAAGTCCGTGGCGTGATATTCACCGACACAGGAGCAACAGCGGCATTTGGTTTCACAATGTCAGCTTTGTTGTTAATTAAGCAACAAAAATCGACAAGTCGGCCAAGCTAAAATGAAGTTGTTGCCGCACACAGAAAAATAAAGGTAAGAAAACATGAATATTTCTTGCAAAATTTTTGGTCAATTGAAAATAAAGGACTACATTTGCAACCCGCTTCCGAAAAAAACACCATCTGCAACCAAAGCAGTGCTAAGCTAAAACAAGGAGCGCCCCAAAAACCTGACGGCAGAAACTGCAACAGGGAATGGAAACGAGCAATATGCTATAAAAATATAACTAAAATTATTGTAAATAAGTACTACATGCATGGATGATTCCTCCGCCCCATATGCGATATACCGGAACGAGGACGCGCCCCGACACTGATAACACAGAGTCGGAAAAGCGCACTCCACTGCAAAAGTAGTTTTGTCGTGTTTTATTTTGTGTTTGTGTTGTGGCTACTCTTCTACGCGAAGTAAAAAGAGTAGCCTTTTTTATGGTATTAAGAGCGCGGTTTTTACTGCTCCGACGGAAACGGTCCCACGTTGCGCATCTGCTTCAAGATGGCACTCTGCCGCTTATACATATACTTCGAAGGACTGCTGCTGTCCATCTTCAACGGATTGGGCAGCGATGCAGCAATGAGGGCACACTGATTGCGGTTGAGGTCGAGTGCATGACATCCGAAATGCTCGATGGCTACAGCCTCGGCACCATACACGCCACGCCCCATCTCGATGGTGTTGAGATAGACTTCCATTATGCGATGCTTCGACCAGAATGTCTCAATCAAGACAGTGAAATAGGCTTCAAGTCCTTTTCTCATCCACGACGACTGCGGCCATAGAAACACATTCTTTGCCGTCTGCTGGCTGATGGTGCTTGCCCCGCGCAACCGTCCTTTCGTCTCACGCTCCTGCAAAGCCTTCTCTATGGCATTGAAGTCAAACCCGTGATGCTTGAAGAAGTTCTGGTCTTCGCTTGCCCACACGGCTTGCGGCAATGCAGGGCTGATGCTGTCGAGCGGCACCCAACGATGAGCCAGCTTCAGACGGTCGCCGTCGCGAAGCTGTTCGACAAGGCGGATGACCATGAGCGGCGATACGGGTACCGACACATATTTATATAAGATAACTGCTCCTATGGATGTACCCAGGAAGAGGATAACCACCCATAGAAGCAGTTTCACAATTCTGCGAATGAACTTCATTACTGCAGAGTGCCGTTCTGTGCAGCTTCGATCATAGCCTTTGAAGCATAGAGATAAACCTCTACACGACGGTTCTGCTGACGTCCGGCTGCTGTGCTGTTGTCG
>CAMHPM010000288.1 GCA_946187025.1 uncultured Prevotellaceae bacterium | reverse complement strand
TTGCACGTCCATCCGGATGGCCTATTATATATTATCGATTATATATTATATATTCATTACCCTCTTCATCTCGAGGTTCTCATATCCCTCGGGACAATGGGTTGAGAGATACACGGTATCGTGTTGTTTCACAAATTCGCGCACACGGTCGAGTGTCTGTCGCGCAGCTGCCAGGTCTTCAAACACAATCGAGAGTTTGTTGGCCTTGAGGGCTGCATCGCAGTAAGTCACGTCGCCGTGGAACATATAGAACAAACCGTCCGATTCTGCAACCACGATGCTGTTACCATGTGTATGTCCTTTTGCCTCGATGAGATAGATGCCGTCAGCAATCTTCTCTGCTGCAGGGAAGTTGTGGTATGCACCGTCTTTATATGTCACACGCACGATATTGTCGCCTGCGAGTTTCATTGCGTCGGCATCTTCGGGCGATATATACACCTTGGCATTAGGGAAATACTCGATGGCACCCGTGTGGTCGGGGTGTTTGTGAGTGATGAGTATCTTCGTCACCTGCTCGGGCTTATAGCCAAGAGCAAGAAACGCATCGAGATAGTCGTCCACCTTCTCACCCATATATAGCGGTGCGCCCAACTTCTTGGCCGGAGCCGGCGTGCCGCTCTTGAAACCTGTATCTACGAGAATGACCTCCTCGCCTGTGTCGATGAGGAAGTTCTGAAGACTGCTGCGATAAATAATCTGTTCGTCGAATGCACTCTTGCCTTCTTCGCCTCCGAAGGCAAACGACTGGTTCATGAAACCATTGTCGTACATTTTGATTGCTTTTATTTCCATACACTCTTTTTTTAATGAATAATGAATAATGAATAGTGGAAGCTTGGTTTAATGAATAATGTATAATGAATAATGAATAGTGGACGTGTTTCTGCCACATCACAGCTCTTTGATGCCGCATGGGTAGCACCCGCTATTCATTATTCATTATTAATTATTCATTATTAACAAACTTTCGGAAGTTGTCGAGGTCTTCCTTGTTAGGGTGTCCCATGTGTACGGGTCCCATCGAGCCGCGACATGTGAATTCCTGGTCGGCTACCTTGATGCCTTGAGCCTCGAGCATGGCGCGCATCTGCGGAACCGGCGACTTGATGATGGCGCACGAACCGAAACAAACGACACGGCCTACCATCTCGGGCTTCAATGTCTTTATAAACTCGCCTATGCTGGCATCTACCTTGCCCATAAACACACCTGCACCGAGGTAGAGCGTATCGACCGGTTCGGTCAAAGGTACACTGACAAGTTCGGCTTTTGCACCTGTCAGTTCACTTGCTATCTGGGCCATCTTCGTCGTATGCCCAAACTTGCTGTAATAACGAATTGCTGTTTTCATAATCTTATTTACGATTTGACGATTTACTATTTACTATTTATGTACTATTTAATTATTTGGTTATTTCCATCCGGATGGACTCTCCCACCTGAAAGGGGGAGTACCCGCAGGGGGAGGGGGTCTTCTCCCCGGATGGCTAATTGTCAATTTTCAATTGTCAATTTCCCCTACGGGGGGGGACCATTGCTTCTATCTCGTCTTTATGTTCAAACAACGTGCATCCGCCCGTATGCTCCCATCCCAACGCTTTGGCGGCACGTATCTTGCGGAAAAGTGGTGACTGCAGTGCTTTACGCACACCGATCTCGGCCACGTTGCTGTCGCTGAATGGCGAGAACGGACATGGTTCGGCCGAGCCGTCGGGACCTATGTGGAAGAATCCGCGTCCCGATGCCAGGCATCCGCCAAGTGCTTTCTCGTCGCCGGGGAACGAGAGGAAGATGATGTCGGCATACGCTTCACGCCGCGATTGCATTATCTGCTCCATCTCGGCCACATGGTCGTCGTTGAACGCAAGATGTTCGGTACCTTCATCTATCGGCACATATTCCACATAAAACACGATCTTGCAACCATACTCTCGCAGTTGGTCGATGAACTCGGTCGATGTGACTTGACGGTAGTTTTCGGTAGTTACCGTGATGCTCGTACCGAAGAAAAGTCCTTCCTGACGCAGCAGTTCCATCGATTGCATGGCGCGGCGAAACACACCCTGTCCGCGACGTTGGTCGGTACCTACAGCCGTTCCTTCGATGCTTATGATGGGCACCATGTTGAGGTTCTTGCTCAGGAACTCCATATACGAAGGTCCGATGAGCGTGCCGTTGGTGAATATGGGGAATATCATGTCCTTCACCTCGGCCACTGCCTCGAGTATGTCCTTGCGCATCATCGGTTCGCCACCAGCCAGTAGCGAGAAGTTGATGCCCATATCGGCCGCTTCGGTGAATATTTGCTGCCACTGCTGTGGGGTGAGGGTTGGCTTTCGATCGGCCTCTTCATCCTCTGCAATGCCGTTGCTACGTGCATAGCATCCCTTGCAGTGCAGGTTGCAAGTGGTGGAAATGCTGCTGATGAGGAACGGCGGTACATCCAATCCGTCCGTTTCCTTTATCTTTGCACGCCGTTTCACCGACTTGGCAAATATCTGTTGCATACGGAACGCAAACTTCGCCTCGCGCGGGTTCGACAACACATTCCTGTATGCCTTGCCCATGATGCGACCGATGCTTTCGCTCATGTATGTCGATAAGTCAAATTCCATACTTATTTACGATTTGACGATTTACTATTTACTATTTATTCATTTCCTTCCGGATGGTATTCCCCTCCTTGGGAGGGGTTAGGGGAGGTTTTTCCAATTAAAAAAATTCATCCCATCACTACATCGAGCACCATCATCAGCACAAAGCCGATAGCAAATCCTATCGTACTCAAGTTGCTGTGCTTGCCTTCCGACGCTTCGGGAATGAGTTCTTCCACAACTACATAAAACATAGCCCCGGCTGCAAAAGCAAGCAGGTAAGGCAGTGCCGGGGTCATGAGCGATGCCAGCAACACGACGGCCAGTCCGCCCACGGGTTCCACGGCTCCGCTCAGGCTTCCGATGAGGAACGAGCGCCACCTTGAGTTGCCTGCTGCTCGCATCGGCATCGAGATGATAGCCCCTTCAGGTATGTTCTGTATAGCAATACCGATCGAGACTGCCAATGCACTGGCAAGCGACAGGTTGGCCACCCCACCCTCTGCACCGGCAAACACCACACCCACTGCCAT
>CAMHPM010000287.1 GCA_946187025.1 uncultured Prevotellaceae bacterium | reverse complement strand
AGGAGTAAACAAATGCAAAATACCAAACTGGAATAACAGTTATATCTGTTTTACCGTCTATCATTTTACTTTCAATAGTAAACATAGGAAGGAAAAGTGCCACTATCCAAATACAAAGGCTAACTATTGCAAATGCATTGTTGCAAAAGAAGGTTTTATTAATGTTAATTCCTTTCATCACTAGTGTTGAATATTATATTGATAGTATATGTATTTCATTTTCTTGATTGCTATCGCTGTTTCTGTCTTCTGCCCATAATTATATCCCATTTTTTGGGCATACGTAGTCGGATATTTTTCTGAATAAATCCCGATTTCCCATTTAATGATATGCTGCCATGTTTCCAGCACATCAAATGCAATTCGCGAAACACCCCATGCTATATCGTTTATTCCTGCGATATATCCAGCAGCAAAGTTTCCTATATCTCTGGCCGAGGCTATATATCGCTTACCATCAAGAGGTATTGTCATTCCACGATACAGATATTCCTCACTTTGTTCTGTTCGTTGCTCTTCTGGAATATATTTCCCACTAGTCCGTTTGAAGTCGTATATTTCCCATTCCGTAGCATTAAACATATAATATAGAAGTTCAGGAGTGTCATGAATAAAGCCATTTAGGAAGTTTGAGCCAGAGCGATCGGACATATCGATTATCGCACCGATTATGGCTTTCCCTTTATCATCCATGAAAGAATACTTAGTTAGCATCGTACCTATGGAGCGCTGGTTCTTTGTTCCATAATCTACATATACGTTCATGTCCTTATTAGCAGATCCTCCTACAATCTTGTACTGATAGTCTGAAACTGACTGTACCTCAATATGCCTTCCATCCGGGTCCACCTTATTCACGGGATCTCCTCCGCAATAGCTATACGGTGTCAGGTGGTAGTATTTCTCAGCCAGTGGGTCGATGGAAGTGAATCGACCGATGGCAGGGTCGTACTGGCGGGCAGAGAAGTCATATTGGTTCAGGCCATGCATCGGGTCGTATTCCTTGTCGGTGTACTTATACTGCTGGTACTCCTGCCCGCTGCTCAGGGCCGTGGTGCCGCCAAGTGTATAGTAGATGTTGTGCTGGTTAATTGTGCCGATACTGTTCACTACCACACGGTTGCTGCCAAGATGGTCTTTGATATATACTTTTGTTTTCATAAGCCATACAAATTTTGTTTTGTCAGCTTTTCGATTGCAAATATACACATTTCTGTGTGTATAGCAATCCGTTTATTCTGTTTTTCTACATTCTGGAAACGGATTTCTCCGATGGAATGGCCGGTTTGGGATAAGCTACTTGTACCTCGGCACTGTGTTCCGCCGGGGTGAAATCCGCTGGTTCAGTGGGTTATTCACGCTGTATGGTGAACTCGCCTTCGCACTCATCGCCAGTCTGTGGTACGATGCTGAGGGTGTAGCTTTGTTGTTAATAATTATGTGTGCTATGAAGCACAGGATTGATTTCGGCTGCAAAGTTACGGAGTTTTTTTATAACAAAGTGTTAAAATTTCGAGAAAAACCTGTGAAAAACCTGCGATTATAATTAAGTCAACAGTTCGTTAAGTTGCAGATATACTGTATGTAACACTACGAATAACTATATGAAATCGCAGATTTTTAGCAGGTAGTAATATCGGGGCTCTTTATACATGCTGAATATGAATTAATTATTCATTATTCATTAAAATTAGGTGCATCTGATTAATCTGATAAATCACCGCGTAGCGGTATGTTTCTTTTTTTCATTATTTCATGTAATTCCTTAATTCTCTAATTCTTGATGAAGTTAAAGGGACGAATGATGTCGCATGGCCAATCTTCAATTTTCAATCTTCAATCTTCAATTTTCATTCCCTCATTCTTTTCCGCTTTTCTCATCGCACTTGCCATCACCTCGTCCATGTTCATATATCGGTATGTGGCGAGCCTGCCGCCGAAGATGGTGTGAGGCTCGGCCTGCGCCAGCTCGTCGTATCGGCGATACAGGCTGTTGTTACGCTCGTCGTTCACGGGATAGTAGGGCTCTTGCCCCGGGACGTATGCCTGCGGGTATTCGCGTGTTATCACCGTATGCTGCAGCTCCTGTACCTCACGATTGTGGATGTCGAAATGCTTGTGCTCCACTATGCGTGTGAATGGGGTCTCGCGGTCGGTGTAGTTCACTATGGCATTACCCTGCCAGCTCTGCACGGGCAGCACCTCATGCTCAAAGCGCAGGCTGCGGTATTCCAGACGTCCCAGCCGGTAGCCAAAGTATTCGTCGATAGGACCTGTATAGACAATCGTATGTGCCTGCGAATCCCAGTGGTGGCGGTCGGCAAGGTAGTCGCACCCCAGACGGCATTCCACCCCTTCGAGCAGACGTGATATGAGGCGGTTGTACCCTCCTTCGGGCACACCCTGGTAGCGGTCGTTGAAGTAGTTGTTGTCGTAGGTGAACCGCAGGGGCAGACGGCGTATGATGAACGGTGGCAACTCATGACACGGCCGCCCCCATTGCTTCTCGGTATATCCCCTGATCAGTGTCTCGTATATGTCGCAGCCCACCATCTGCAGTGCCTGTTCCTCGAGGTTGTGTGGCGTGATGCCGGCATACCTGCCGCGCTGTTCCTCTATCTTGCGTCGTGCCTCGTCGGGTGTGACGACTCCCCACATCTGGTGGAAGGTGTACATGTTGAACGGCAGGTTGTAGAGACGCCCCCTGTAGTTGGCTATGGTACACAGTGTGAAGCGGTTCATCGTCACGAGCGAGGTGACGAGCCGCCACACCTGCTCGTCGTCGGTGTGGAAGATGTGCGGCCCGTATAGGTGTACGTCGATTCCCTCCATGCGTCGGCACGCCACGTTGCCGCCCGCCTGCTCGCGTCGGTCGATGACCAGACACTTCATGCCTTGCTGACGTGCCATGTATGCAAACGTGGCACCATAAAGGCCCGAACCTACTATCAGATAGTCGTATTCAGTCATGGCTTGTATCATTTCCTTAGTTCTTAATAGGATGATATAGCGTGTGTACAACTTCCCGCATGGCCAATCTTCAATTTTCAATCTTCAATCATAGTATCCCAGCCGGTGCTTTATGTTCTTAACAGTTATGGCATCCATGTGCGTGACTATGTAGCAGCTGATGAGCC
>CAMHPM010000286.1 GCA_946187025.1 uncultured Prevotellaceae bacterium | reverse complement strand
GCATGCGGGTTGCTATCGACGGCAAAGAAGAATGAAGACTTAAATAACAACTGAATATTTTCACATATAAATTGTCATTAAATAATAAAATGGAAAACAGAAAAATTCGCATCGCCATCACTCATGGCGAAACAAACGGAATCGGATACGAACTGATTTTTAAAACATTTGCCGAGACAGAGATGCTTGAGATGTGCACACCCATCATCTATGGCTCACCAAAGGTGGCTGCCTATCATCGCAAGGCACTCGACATACCTGCAAACTTCAGCATAATCAGCCGCGCAGAAGATGCTCAGGACGGACGCATAAACTTGCTCACATGTTTCGACGAAGAGGTGAAAGTTGACCTTTCACTGCCTACTGAGGAATCGAGCAAGGCTGCCGTGAAAGCTCTTGAGAGGGCTATCGAGGATGGACGCAAAGGACTGTACGATGCACTCGTGGTTGGACCTACTGCTGCAACAAGCCTTAGCTCTGGCAACGGTCACACCGAAAGCATTGCCGACTATCTTGGGAGAAAATTCGACAACAAGGATGGAGGACTCACCATATTCAACAGCTACAAGATGCGAGTGGCTTCGGCAAACGAAAGTGTCGACATGAAGAAGGCTATTGGCAACATCAGCCGCAACCTCATCGAGAAGAAAGCGACCACAATGTACAACGCCCTGAAGCGCGATCTGCTGCTGTCGAATCCACGCATGGCACTGCTTGCACTCAACCCGACAGCTAACGGCGAAGAGGAAACGGCAATAATGAAACCGCTTGTCGATGAACTGAAAGAGAAGGGCATAATGGTGTTTGGTCCTTATTCAGCTGAGCAGTTCTTTGGTATGGGTTATTACGAGTCGTTCGACGGAATACTCGCCATGTACGACGACCAAGGAATCATACCGATGAAAATGCTCAACACCGACACTGCCACCCGACTGATTACCGGGCTTCCTGTAGCTTGCACAGTGCCCGAGGTTGACGAGGTGTTCGCAAACGCTGGCCGTAACATGGCCGACGAGAGCTGCATGCGACAGGCTATCTACAATGCAATCGACATGGTGCGCAACAGGGCAACATACGACGAAAGTCGGAGAAACCCGCTTCCGAAACTGTTCCATGAGAAGAAAGACGACAGCGAAAAGGTAAGATTCGCTGTGCAGAAAAACAAAGAAATAAAACCTACAGAAGAATAAAAGATGACAAAAAAGAGTCAGAACATTTTTCTTATCTTCGGCATTGTGGTGCTTGTGATAATGGTACTCAACCTCAACTTTGCCGAAGCACTGCGCGGACTGCAGCATACAGGCTACTGGTTTCTGGCCGTGATTGCTTTGTGGGCAGTGCTTTACATGATGAACACACTCTCGTGGTGGCTCATACTGAAACACCTCGACAAAAACGATAACGACAATGATGTAACCAACGATGCCACTTACAACTTCAGTTTCTGGTGGCTATATAAAATCACCATCTCAGGCTTTGCCCTCAATTATGCCACTCCTGGCGGACTGATGGGCGGAGAGCCTTACCGCATAATGGAGCTCTCGCCATACATCGGCACGGAGAAAGCATCGTCGTCAGTGATATTATTTGCACTGACACACATTTTCAGCCACTTGTGGTTCTGGCTCCTGTCGGCAGTGCTCTTTGTAATACTGTTCCCGCTAAACATCTTCACCGGACTCATCATGCTTGCCGTCGTAACCTTCTGCATTGGAGGCATCTGGCTATTCATTGCAGCATATAAAAACGGCATGACGGTAAAAGTGATGCAGATACTCGACCATATCCCGTTCCTTAAGCGTTGGGCACATCCTTTCTTGGAGAAGCATTCAGAGAAACTGCGTCAGATAGACAAGCAGATAGCATCGCTCCACGAGAAGAGCAAGAGCACACTGGTCGCCGTGGTGAGCATCGAACTACTATGCCGCATCTGCTCTGCACTAGAGATCTTCTTCATCCTGCTTGTGATAATGCCACGGATGAACTTCCTGCATTGCATTCTCATCCTGGCTTTCACATCGCTTTTTGCCAACATGCTGTTCTTCATGCCTCTGCAACTGGGAGGACGCGAAGGAGGATTCCTGATGTCGGCAACATCGATGGGCATCACTGCCAGCACGAGCATATTCCTCGCACTGATAGTTAGACTGCGCGAACTGGTGTGGACAGGCATTGGCCTGCTGATAATAAAATTCGGAAGCAAGAAGCCCAAGAAACATAACCCAAAGGACGAAAACATCGTGAAAAGCGAGTGAACCCAAAAGTCTATCAGCCAAAAGTAAAACATAACTAAAAACCTTAAACTAAATAATGCACATAGCAATTGCCGGAAACATCGGAAGCGGAAAGACCACCCTCACCACCATGCTTGCGAAGCACTATGGATGGATACCCCGCTTTGAGGACGTAGACTTCAACCCGTATCTCGAAGACTACTACGACAACATACCTCGTTGGTCGTTCAATCTCGAAGTGTACTTCCTGAAGCAACGATTCAAAGACATGCTGGCTATAGCAAAGTCGGAGAAAACTATCATACAGGACCGCTCAATATTCGAAGGTGTCTACGTGTTCACTGTCAACAACCACAACATGGGCAACATGGACGACCGCGACTTCACAACATACATGGAACTGTTTGAGCAAATGCTTAAGATTGTGAAAATGCCAGAACTGATGATATATCTGCGCTCGTCAGTGCCCCATCTTGTGGAAAATATACAGAAACGTGGACGCGAATACGAACAGTCTATACAGATAGAGTATCTCCAAGGGCTTAACTCGCTCTACGAGGATTTCATCTTCAATAAATACAAAGGACGTGTGATGGTGGTCGATGTTGACAAAATCGATTTCCTTAACGTCCCACACGACTTTGCCGGAATAATCGACAAAATCGACCGCACACTCTTCGGACTTTTCCCAGAGGAGTGAACAATAACGAGAGCCGTAAATTATAACTTGTAAACCGTAAACCAAAAATATCATGCACATAGCTATAGCTGGAAATATCGGAAGCGGAAAGACAACGCTTACCAAGATGCTCGCGAAGCGATACGGATGGACTCCGCGCTTTGAGCCAGTAGACAACAATCCCTACTTGTCGGACTTCTATGCCGACATGCAGCGGTGGTCGTTCAACATACAG
>CAMHPM010000285.1 GCA_946187025.1 uncultured Prevotellaceae bacterium | reverse complement strand
CTTCTGGAACGAACAACGGACAAACAAGGCAAAGCAAATTGGGCTCACACCCAACGAGGTTGTCACACTTGCCAGCATCGTAGATAGCGAAACCGCCAACAATGCCGAGAAGGCACGCATTGCTGGACTTTACATCAACCGCCTCAACCGCGGAATGCTCCTGCAGAGCGACCCTACAGTTATCTATGCAGTAGGCGATTTCAGCATTCGCCGCGTGCTTAACATACACCTGCAGACACAATCACCATATAACACATACCTCGTACACGGATTGCCTCCCGGCCCTATACGCATACCTTCTATTGCAGGTATCGATGCTGTGCTGAACTACGAGCACCACAACTATATCTACATGTGCGCCAAGGAAGACTTCTCGGGCACTCACAACTTCGCAGCCACCTATGCCGAGCACATGCAGAACGCCCGCAAATACATCAATGCACTGACAAAGAGAAACATAATGAAATAAACAGAAAAAAACTATTATCATGAAACAACTTATCATAATCACAGCCTTACAATTAGTGACAATCGCAATTGGAGCCCAAAACTATCGCACCGAAACCGATATAAGCTATACGGTAAAGACCGATTCCTATGCAAAAGAAAGGTTAATGCTCGATATATACCACCCCACCGACCGCACCGGATGCACCGTCATCGTGTGGTTTCATGGCGGAGGGCTCGAAGGTGGGAACAAAGAGATACCACGACAGCTTAGGAACAAAGGCTATGTTGTAGTGGGAGTAAACTATCGATTACTTCCAAAGGTAAAGATTGACGATACACTCGACGACTCGGCCGAAGCAATTGCATGGATATTTAACAACATAAGCAAATATGGCGGTGATACAAAAAAGGTTGTAATCACAGGACATTCGGCCGGTGGATATATAGGTATGCTCATGTGTCTGAACAAAACGTGGCTGTCGCGCTACGGGATCAATGCAGACGATGTGATGCTCTACGCACCATTCAGCGGACAAGCAATCACTCACTACAACGTCCGTAAGATGAACGGCATACAGCCTCTCCAACCCGTTATCGACCAATATGCGCCACTCTACTGGGTACGTAAAGACTGCCCGCCACTCGTCCTGATATGTGGCGACCGTGAACTCGAACTATACGGACGTTACGACGAGAACCAGTACCTTGCCCGTATGATGAAACTTACTGGACACAAACAGACCTATCTATACGAGCTTGACGGATATGATCATGGTGACATGGTTGCTCCAGCATTCCATATACTCGAAAGCCACATCAACCGGATTCTGAAAAATAAGTGACACCAATCGTAAGTGACACCAATCGTTTTACACTAACGACCTATTGGATTAAATAAAAAGAAACGCACTCACAGGAATGCGTTTCTTTTTATCTCTTTTTAATTAGGTATGCCTGTTACTCACAGGCATGACGTGATATAAAAGGGCGTCCGTCATTTTATTTGCAGACATACAATCGACTTGGTCGGCATTTCGACAACGAGTTGTCCTTGCTTGTTTATTGAAGCCTTCTTAAACTCGGCAGGATGCACTTTCTCAGCACGTCCGAAGTCATTATAGTCTTTGATATCGGCCGATGTAAGTATCTGTGCATTCTGCACTTTACCCTTAATGTCGGCAAGGTCGATAGTGACACGTTGCGGGTTGCGCAAGTCAGCATTTGCCAGGTTGATGTTTACAGTGCCGTCAGCCATACGCGAAGCTGATGCACTGATATATTTGCTGACACGGCGAGGTGAGTTCTTCTGCTCGTTCTCTGCATCGAAGGTCTCACTCTGTATGCTCAGCGGAATATTTACAGCTTCCATGTTTGGCACATACATCTTGAACACATAGTATGTTGGTGTTAGTACCATCTGGTCGCCGCGTGTGAGAACCATACTCTGCAACACATTGGCAACCTGTGCTATGTTACACATCTTGAGACGTTGGGTGTATTGATGGAAAGTATTGAGCGAGAATGCAGCAACCATGGCATCACGCATGGAATTCTGTTGGTATAAGTGGCCGCGTATGCTTCCCGGCTCCTCATCCCACCATGTACCCCACTCGTCGAGCAGGAGGTCAATATTGCGATTGGCATCATATTTATCCATGATGGCAATCTGTTTCTGCAGCACTTCTTCTACACCGACTCCACACTTTGCTATTGTCCAATAGTATTGATTGTCGTCAAACTGAGTAGCCTTGCCCTTGCTGCCGCTCCAGGTGTAGCAAGTGTAGTAGTGGAGCGAAAGCCCCTTCATCTGTGTACCTACTTGTCGCATAAGAGTCTCTGTCCAGTTGTAATCATAGTCGCTGGCTCCCGATGCAACTTTATACAGGTGGTTCCCGTCGTATTCACGGCAGTAGGTCTGATAACGGCGATAGAGGTCGCTGTAGTATTCGGGACGCATGTTGCCACCACACCCCCAGCTCTCATTTCCTACTCCTATGTATTTCACCTTCCATGGTTCCTGACGTCCGTTTTGCTTGCGCAGTTTTGCCATCGGTCCGTCTTTGGCTGTCATGTATTCCACCCACTTGGCAGCCTCCTCCACCGAGCCGCTACCCACGTTCATGCTCACGTAAGGCTCACAGCCGAGGAGTTCACAGAGGTTGAGGAATTCGTGTGTACCGAAGCTGTTATCCTCAACCGTCCCGCCCCAGTTGTTGTTCACCATGCGTGGACGTTGCTCTTTTGGTCCGATACCATCCATCCAATGATATTCATCCGCAAAGCATCCTCCCGGCCAACGCATCACTGGCACATGTATGTCGCGTAATGCTTGCAGCACATCGTTACGATAGCCTTGTGTGTTGGCTATAGGCGATTCGGGACCGACCCACAAGCCGCCGTAGATACACGAGCCGAGGTGCTCGGCAAACTGACCGTAAATCTCCTTATTGATTTTCTCTTTTGCGTCGGCAGGTCTCAGGACGACGCTTGCTTCGTGCTGCGCATACATGGGCAGCGACAGGCTCAATGCCAAAGTGATAATGTATTGTTTCATAAGTGGAACATAAATGGTTTGGCGCAAAGATAGAACATTTTCTTTACATGACAAAGTGTTTTGACGAAAAAACTGCACTAAACACTCTGTTTTAAGGATGTAGAAGAGAAGTTGAGGATTTACGTCTCGTTGCATTCTATCATTATATCCCTTTGATTTTCTCACCTCTTCTT
>CAMHPM010000284.1 GCA_946187025.1 uncultured Prevotellaceae bacterium | reverse complement strand
AGCGAGCCGGCTATTGACGAGTGCGCACTCGCGATGCCGAGAGTGCGCAGTCGCAGGCCTGTGAGTGCGCAGTCGCAGGCCCGCGAGTGCGCACTCATTTTCCAATGCCTCAGGATATGGCGTCAGAGGCACTGGCGCGCACGTTCGAGCGCCAGTGTGATGTGCGGTTGTATGTTGTCGGAGCCTATCATGCTGTCGATGCCGTATTTGGCAAGCGTCTGTGCCACCTTCGGGTTCACTCCCGAGAGTATGACTTGCATTCCACGACGCTGGGTGCGTTCGCACAGGTTGCGCAGGTTGTTGATGCCGGTGGAGTCGATGAACGGCACCTTGCGCATACGGATGATACGCACCTTCACGTCATCGGCCGACAGCTTGTTGAGTTCCTCGAACTTGCTGGCCAGGCCGAAGAAGAACGGTCCGTTCACCTCATATACCTCGACGCCACGCGGTATGTCTAGGTGTTCGATATCGTCGGGCTGTGCCACCTCGTCGTTCTCGGTGGCAAGCAGGCTGTCTTCTTCAATCACATTGATTGACGATGTCTCCATGACACGGCGCACAAACAATGCAACGGCCAGCACCATGCCCACCTCGATGGCAACGGTGAGATCGACAATGACGGTGAGGAAGAATGTGATGAGGAGCACAGCCACGTCGCTCTTGTCGCCACGCAGCAGGTATTTGAATGTACGCCATTCGCTCATGTTGTAGGCCACCATGACAAGTATGGCTGCAAGGCACGAAAGTGGTATATACACAGCGTATGGCATGAGGAAGAGGTAGATGAGCAGGAGGACGACGGCATGTATGACTCCGGCCACCGGCGACTTGCCTCCGTTGTTGATGTTGGCCATGGTGCGCGCAATGGCTCCGGTTGCAGGTATGCCGCCAAACATCGGTGTGACGACATTGGCTATGCCCTGGCCTATGAGCTCGGTGTTGGAGTCGTGGTGCTTGCCCGTCACACCATCGGCCACCATGGCAGCCAGCAGCGACTCGATGGCACAAAGGATGGCAATGGTGAAGGCCGGCGACACCAGGCCCTTGATGGTATCATAGTCCCACACAGGAGCCACAGGTGTAGGCATCGGCAGACCTTCGGCCAGTTCGGGGAACTTGGTGCCGATGGTTGCGAAATGGATGTCGGAAGTGGCAGAGAGCACTACCGAGACGGCTGTACCTGCCACCAGGGCAATGAGCGAACCCGGTATCTTCTTCACGAAACGGCTCCAGACAATGATGACAAGCAGGCAGCCGAGGCTCATGAGGGTCTCGGCAGGACTGATGGCAGAGAAGTTCTGGATGTATGCCACCCACTGCGGGATGAAGCCCGACGGAATGGCCGCCGTGATACCGAAGAAGTCTTTCACCTGAGTGGAGAAGATGGTGACGGCAATGCCCGACGTAAAACCTACGACTATGGGATAAGGTATGAACTTGAAGATGACTCCCATGCGACACACTCCCATGATAATGAGGAACACACCTGCCATGATGGTGGCAATGGTGAGGCCTTGCAAACCATATTGAGCCACGATGCCGGCCACGATAACGATGAACGCCCCGGTGGGACCGCCGATAAGGAAACGGCTGCCGCCAAAGAACGACACGAGGAATCCGGCGATGATGGCGGTGATGAGTCCCTGCTGCGGGCTGACACCGCTCGCAATTCCGAACGCTATGGCAAGCGGCAAGGCAATGATGCCCACGATGACACCGGCTATGAGGTCGGATGTGAGTTTCTGACGATTATAGTATCCCTTCTGGAACACATGGAAAAACTTGGGTTGAAATACTTTTGTCATAAGATGTATGATGTGTTAGTGTTGTGATTCGGTGAAAGAAAGACAATACACCATTAGGCCACCGAAACCTAAGAGTCAATCAAAAAAACATAGAGAACTCGCCCTCGGGCTGGAGAGTGATGTTGATATCGGCCTTCGACACCGGATGTATGAACTGCACGGCATGTGCCTGCAGGCTGATACTGCCATCGGGATTGCTGCGACGAGCTCCATACTTCAGGTCGCCCTTGATTGGGCAGCCGATGGCAGCAAGCTGGCAACGTATCTGATGGTGACGTCCAGTCTTCAGGTTCACCTCGACCAAATGGTAATGCTGGCTATGGCCAATGACACGGTAATCGAGCTCTGCCCGCTTGGAATGCGGCACCTCATGGTCGTAGGCATACGATTTGTTTTGCCGCTCGTTGCGTACGAGCCAATGCACGAGCGTGGCCTGAGGCTGCTCGGGACATTCGTGGACGATTGCCCAGTAGGTCTTGTGCACCTCGCCCTCTGCAAACATGCGCCCCAGGCGGCTGAGAGCCTTGCTGGTGCGGGCAAAAAGCACAAGTCCGCTGACCGGACGGTCAAGCCTGTGTACAACACCAAGGAAGACCTCGCCGGGTTTGGCGTAGGTCTTCTTGATGTATTGCTTTACAAGTTCAGACAGAGGTGTGTCGCCGGTCTTGTCGCCCTGCACAATCTCGGAACTGGACTTGTTGACAATGATGATGTGGTTGTCTTCGTAAACGACAGTCATATTTACATGTTCATTCCACCGTCAACCTGAATGACCTGACCGCTTACATAGCTCGACATGTCGGATGCAAGGAACAGGCACACGTTGGCAATATCCTCGACCTGACCACCACGACGAAGCGGAATCTTCTGCATCCATCCCTTACGGATGTCTTCAGGCAGCTGGGCCGTCATGGCTGTCTCGATGAAGCCAGGAGCAACAGCATTGGCACGTATGCCCTTAGGACCAAGTTCCTGAGCAATAGACTTAGCCAGACCAATCATACCGGCCTTTGAAGCAGAGTAGTTGCACTGGCCTGCATTGCCATGCACACCCACAACACTCGACATGTTGATGATTGAACCTCCACGCTGGCGAAGCATGATAGGAGCACAAGCATGTATGAAGTTGAATGCCGACTTGAGGTTGACACTGAGCACAGCGTCCCACTGCTGCTCGGTCATGCGCAGCATAAGTCCGTCTTTAGTTATTCCTGCGTTGTTGACAAGTACGTCGATAGTTCCGAAGTCCTCCTTAATCTGATTCACCACCTTCTCGGTCTCAGCAAAGTCGGCTGCATTGCCTGCATACGCGCGACATGTGACACCAAGAGCCTCGATTTCCTTACGAGTGGCTTCGAGTCCGGCTGCCA
>CAMHPM010000283.1 GCA_946187025.1 uncultured Prevotellaceae bacterium | reverse complement strand
TATGGCACTGTTTTTCATGAACGAAATACGTGTAGTGTCAACAAGATGGTGTGTGGATGGTGTCAGTGGACAATGAAGGCTTATTATATCACTTTCAGAAAACAGCTTATCGACCGATACACTTGTTATGCCTGCAGGTAGTGATTTCTTTGATGTATATGCCAATACCTTCATATTGAAGGCAAGTGCAATGCGTGCTACAGCCATTCCTGTATTACCAAGTCCTACTATTCCCATGTTTTTGCCCGATAATTCGATGTGAGGAAAATCGTAATAGCAAAAGTCTTGGCAAGTGGTCCATCGGCCGTTTCGGTTATCTTCAGCATAGTGTGCTACTTGGTTTGTTATGTTGAGTATATGGGCCCAAACCATTTGTGCCACACTATCTGTGCTATAAGCAGGTATGTTCGTAACAGTTATGCCATGTTGTGTAGCTGCATCGAGGTCAACCACATTATATCCTGTGGCAAGTACTCCAATGTATTTCAACTGCGATAGCTGATTTATTGTGTTTGCATCAAACACAACTTTATTTGTCAGTACCACATCGGCATCTTTGCAGCGTTCTACGACGAGGTTTGCTGTGGTGCGTGGATATATTGTCAGTTCTCCGATTTTTTCTAACGGTTTCCAGGTGAGATCTCCAGGATTGACCGTATTTGCATCAAGGATGACTATTTTCATTTTCAACTTGATTTGTTTTGATAATCTGATATGGTTCGTATAAATTCAGATGTTTTTTTCGCCATGGCAAAGATTAAGCGAACTTATCATTGCTATTTTGGCTTATAGAAAACGTTTTTATTCTCATTGTCTGTTTATTGCATTTCTGACTCTTGAAAGTGTTTCGGGTGCCATACGGAGGTATGAAGCAATATATTTAAGAGGTGTGCGTCTTACTATCTCGCTTTCGTTTTGCATGAGTGCGAGGTATCTCTCGCGTGGATTCATGTCGAGCATGTCACGATGTAGCATCTGTTTTGTTATGGTTGCTTCCAGAATTGCAAACAGCAGTTGATTTATTTCAGGGTTTGAGTCGGCGAGTGTTCTCAGGTCGGAGTAATCGGCACCATAGAGTATTGTGGGCTCGAGTGTCTGAACATTTAGAGATGACGGGCTGTCGGTTAGTATGCATTGCTGGAAGAATAGGATATCGCCTTCATGTACAATATCTTGTATCAGATCATCGTCTCCCTCCACTTCTTTGTATTGCCTTATAAGCCCTTTTGTTACAAAGTACAGCACATTTGATTGCTCTCCTGCCTTGAGAATGAATGTACGATGGCGAAATCGGTCGGAGTGTAGCAGCATAGATAGATTGTTGAGCGATTCTGTACTGAGTCGCACATCATATTTGCGGGCAAGTTCGCGCGCTGCATCTTTGGGAGTGTTAGCAATGGTTATCATAATTTCTTTCTCCAAAAATTCTGCTACCAATTCTTACGAGTGTGCTTCCTTCGTTAAGAGCGATATGGTAGTCGTCGCTCATTCCCATCGACAATTCGCAGAATTGAGCATTATTGTCAAAGTATTTTTGTTTGAGGGTTTCAAACAGCAGATGCACTGTGTGAAACTCTCTCTGAATCTGACTGCTGTCATCAGTGTTGGTTGCCATACACATTAATCCTACTATCCTGGTGTGTTGGAGTTCACGCCACTGCCCTTCGTCGAGCATTTGCATCACCTCGGTTGGCGTGAATCCGAATTTCGTTTCTTCTGCAGCAATGTGTATCTGCAGCAAGCAGTCGATTGTTCTTGATGTTTTTGCTGCTTGCTTGTCGATTTCTTTCAATAGTTTCAGACTGTCAACAGAGTGGATGAGGCTTATGAATGGAGCAATGTATTTCACTTTATTGGTCTGCAGGTGGCCTATGAAGTGCCATTCTATGTCGGTTGGCAGTGCTGAATATTTGGCACATAGTTCCTGCACATGGCTCTCTCCAAATATTCTTTGTCCTGAGACGTATGCTTCGTTGATTGCATCGGCAGGGTGATATTTGGAGACAGCCACCAGTCGTGCTGCAGAGCCGCTAAGCTCATTCTGCACTGCTTGCAGGTTTTGTTGTATCGTCGTCATCTACTGCAAAAGGGAATACATCGAGTAAACTTGTTTCTTGTATAGCCGCAACTTCGTAGTCGGCCATAGTTCCTTTCATGCCTTCTTCAAAACGATCGAGTGCACCGCGGAAATTGGCTGCTTGCACCAGCATGATGTTTGACGTGCGTTTCTCTGTCTGGGTCTTTTCGTCGAGTGTGATGAAATTACATTTCACCTTATACCATTTGTCGGCATCATCTGCTTCGTTGATAAATAGCTCTGATATTTTTGCTGGAGTGATGTTCTTGATTTCGAGTGCACCGTTGCAGAATGGTGCAACTTCCTTTGTGATTCGTGCCTCGGCATCAGTGAAGTTGAGTGCATCAACCAGATAAGACTCATTAAACTTCTTGCTCATACCACCCTCTACTGCCTTTTCGGCCGATACTTTACATTCAAACCAATTGTTTCCTATCATATTCTTTGTTTATTTAGTTATATTTAAAAAACTTTGCAAAGTTAGCAATTATTCTTAATGTGGCAAAATTAGTTTTACACAAAGCTTGAAAAAAGATTAGACTGAAGCTTGAAACAGGCCTTCTTCATGTGTGAAAAGTACCTGTTTCAAGCATCAAAAATTTTTTCAAGCATCAAATCTTGAAAAAGAATGTCGCCCGGATTTCCTAACTGTCAATCAGCAGGGGCGTTGCTTAGGCAGATGAAACACGTCTTGCACTTCGCGCATAGCCTCGTTGGTCATGCCTTCGGGCTCAAAGCCCATACTTTTGGCGCGCATATATATGATTGCTGCCTTGTTGAGCACATCGACCTGATCGAAGGCGTCCATGATGTCGAGCCCCACGGCACATACCCCGTGTTTCTCCCACATCACCACATCGTATTGCTTGATTTGCTCGAGTGTTGCATCGGCCAGACGTATGCTGCCGGGCAGTTCGTAGGGCACGATTCCGATGCCGAGTGGTGCGAAAGCCAGTGTCTCGGGTATCATCGACCACAGGGTTCGGGTCATCACTCCCGGCTCGAGGAAGCGTGGTGAGTGCGACATGGCTACCAGCTCGATGGGGTGGGTGTGGAGTGTGGCACGATAGCGGCTGCCTGTCTCGAGCAGGTAGTTCTGCATGGCGA
>CAMHPM010000282.1 GCA_946187025.1 uncultured Prevotellaceae bacterium | reverse complement strand
GCCCGGGAGAACTACTACATGAAGGCTCCCGACGAAGACATCTTTGTGCTCAGCAGCGACATAAACAAAAACGGTTCTTTGAAAAATGAAACAACTGAGTAGGTTTCAGAGCATAGTGTTTGCCATAGGCGGCATAATGATGGCCATAGGTGCAGGCTTGTTCTCGTTTATGATATGGCAGAAAGTAGCGTGCATCATTTTCTTTGTAGGCACAATAGCATTCACACTAATGCAGGCATCGCAGACATACGAAGGCAACAGTCTGACTATCAAGAGGCTGAAACGCATACAGGCATTCGCTAATCTGATGTTCATCGTGGCAGCTATACTCATGGTCGACACTGCCTACGGCTTTCTGATGCCACTGTTTGCTGATGGCAAGACATCAGGGACGGGATATATCACCTACATCGAACTGGTGTACAACAAATGGGTGTTGCCGCTGCTGATTGCGGCAATACTAGAAGTGTATACCGTTCATCGGCTCGACAGCGAACTGAAGAAAGAGGAATAGCCGATAGCTCCTTGAGGATGCCACTAAAAAGTGATGAGTGATGAGTGATAATTAGAAAAAAACGCTTTCGTGGACTTAAAAAACCATAAAAAAGGGAGAAATGGTTTAATTCTGGTAAATTTTTTTTCCGTCATCGACATTACATATTATCTTTGCAGAGAAGATGCAAGTGGTGGAAAGCCCTTGAGATGGATAAGCACCTTAAATCTGCCACATGCTCCAAACTTGATAAATAGAGAAGTTAAAATATGAAATCATTCATCTGCGCCTTTGCCGGAGTACTGACATTGTTGTCGTGTGCAGGCACTTATAAGATAGAGGGATCGTCTGACTCCTCTCAGCTTGACGGGCGCATGGTACACTTGAAGGTAATAAAAGACCAGGTGCTCAAGAGCATCGACTCGTGCGATGTGGTACATGGCGAATTCCATTTTAACGGCACGATAGATACGGCAAAGATGGCCAACCTCTGCGTGGGTAACGACATACTGATGCCCCTCGTACTTGAAAATGGCGACATAAGCATCAAGTTGTCGAGCACACAGCAGAATGTGACAGGCACCCCGCTCAACGATGAGCTGTCGGGATTCCTAAGCCACTACAATCAGATTATCAATCAAAAAGCTGAGCTGATTCATAAGCACGATCAGGCCATCATGGACGGAAGCGACATGGATGCCATTATCCGACAACTGAATGAAGAATCGTATATGCTCGACCTTCAGGAAGACAGCCTCATCACCAACTTCGTGACCGATCATTTCGATAATGTGCTAGGCCCTGGTGTGTTCTTCCTGCTTACCATAGGCATGCAATATCCCGAACTCACACCATGGATTGAGGATATCATGAGTAAGGCCACGCCCTACTTCAAGAACGATCCCTACGTGAAGGAATTCTACGACAAGGCACGTGAGAATCAACGCATAATGAACGGCATGCAGGAAATGCCCGCACAACAGGCACCGACACCGCAAAGCAACGTACCGGTATCGCCTGTACCGACACCAAATCAGTTAGCAACACCACAGAAATGAAAATCATCATAAGCGGCGGAACGATAGTTAATGAAGGCAAGACCTTCCAAGGTTCTGTCGCGATTGCTGACGGCATTATTTCCGAAGTACTGGAATCAACAGATACGCCCCGTGACATATACGACACCGTAGTCGATGCCACGGGGTGTCTTGTATTGCCTGGAGTAATCGACACACATGTTCATTTCCGTGAACCTGGACTCACACACAAAGCAGACATTGAGAGCGAGAGCCGTGCAGCGGCAGCAGGAGGTGTTACCACTGTCTTCGACATGCCGAACACCATACCGCAGACGACAACAATTGAGGAGCTTAATAATAAGTTTGCGCTCGGACGTAAGTGTCATGTCAACTACAGTTTCTTCTATGGAGCGACAAACAACAACACCGACACCCTGTCGCTACTCGACCGCAGCCGCACTCCAGGGGTGAAACTATTCATGGGTTCGAGTACCGGAAACATGCTTGTCGACAACAACGAATCACTCGACAGATTGTTTGCCGAAGCGGCACGGTTAGGACTTGTAGTGATGGTGCACTGTGAAGATTCCGACATTATTGCGTCCAACATGCAAAAGGCAATGAGCATTCATGGCGATGACCCCGACGTGGCATTGCATCCGCTTATCCGCTCTGCAGAGGCGTGTCTTACAAGCACAAAACGCGCTGTGGCATTGGCCCGCAAACATCATACACGACTGCACGTGGCGCACATAAGCACGGCTGCTGAGCTGTCGCTATTCGAAGGAAGTGCCCCTATTCCCGACATAGCCGGCACTACCCTACCCGACATCACTGCCGAAGCCGTTGTGAGTCATCTGCTCTTTACCGATGCAGACTATCCATCGCTTGGCACAAAGATAAAATGCAACCCTGCCATAAAAACCATTTCCGACCGCGAAGCCCTGCGCCAAGCCATTGCAAGCGGACGCATATCGACCATCGCCACCGACCATGCACCTCACCTGCCAAGTGAGAAACAAGGTGGATGCAAGCGCGCAGCATCAGGAATGCCGATGGTGCAGTTCTCGCTTACAGCTATGCTTGGGCTTGTCGATCAACATATAATAACAACTGAACGGCTTGTAGAACTGATGTCGCATGCACCTGCACGGCTCTTTGGCATTGACAGGCGAGGATTCATCAGGAGTGGCTATCATGCAGATATTGCAATAGTAAGGCCAAACTGCCCATGGACAATCAGCAAAGACTGCATACTGAGTAAGTGCGGTTGGAGTCCACTTGAGGGTGTCACTATGAACTGGCGAGTGGAAAAGACGCTCGTGGGTGGAAAAATAGCATACGACGGCATCAGTGTTGCCGACGACTGCCACGGCGAAGAGGTGAGATTTAAAGTCAGCACACCAGTGCACTAAGCCATGAATTGCACGCACGCAAAGGCATCACAGCAAACGGAATAATAAAAATCGGAATAATCACGATACTGTAATATGATTCAACGCATTATAATACTCATATTTATACTAATACTGCTACCCGAGTTCTACTCGTCGCTCATCCATCGCAAGCGGCATGCGTCGTGGCCACAGTGGAGAAGGTTGTTGCGTTGGCTACCTGCCACAATAATGCTTATCATAGCCGTATGGCTAGCCCTGCCATCGGAGTTTATCCCC
>CAMHPM010000281.1 GCA_946187025.1 uncultured Prevotellaceae bacterium | reverse complement strand
ATTTAACTTCCCTTTAACTTCTTTTAATTTCTTATTACTGACATGCGAAACTTATGTAAATGTTTCATTTCTTACTTTCTTAATTTCTTACTTTCTTACTTTCTTGCTTCTTGCTATCTCTTTCGCCCTATCCCATTTCTCTTTCCTGCCCACTCTCGGGGCTGAGACTGCGCACTCGCGACCCTGAGAGTACGCACTCGTGAGGCCGCGAGTGCGAAGTCGTAAACGGAGGATGCTGCCTTACTTCCGCTCATCGCCTAAACGATGTGAGCCCATGACTGGCAGAAATGATGGGATAATGCTTGTAAGGCATGTGAAAAACTTGTAATTTATGTTAATAAACGCAGATTGCGGTTAGTTTCTGCCGCGTAGATTTCGGCATGTGGAGAAAAAGTAGTAACTTTGCACATTAAATAGTTAAACCAAACATTATGTCATCATTTATTACAGATAAGGTTGTGATGGAAGGTCTCACGTTTGACGACGTGCTGCTCATTCCTGCTTATTCCGAGGTATTGCCAAAAAGTGTGGAACTGAAAACCAAGTTTTCGCGCCACATCAGTCTCAACATTCCGTTCGTAACGGCTGCGATGGACACCGTGACCGAAGCCCCGATGGCTATAGCTATAGCCCGAGAGGGTGGTATCGGTGTGATTCATAAAAACATGAGTATCGAGGAACAGGCGCGTCAGGTGTCGATCGTGAAGCGTGCGGAAAACGGCATGATCTACGACCCGGTGACCATCAAGCGCGGACGCACCGTGGGCAATGCCCTCGACTTGATGGCTGAATACCATATCGGCGGCATTCCCGTGGTCGACGACGAAGGCCGGCTGGTGGGTATCGTCACCAACCGTGACTTGCGCTTCCAACGCGACATGTCGACCCTTATCGACGACGTAATGACCAAGGAAAACCTCATTGTCACACATCAGCAAACCGACCTCGACTCGGCTTCACAGATACTCCTGAAGCATAAAATCGAGAAACTGCCCGTGGTGGATGAGGACGGACGACTGATAGGACTCATCACCTACAAGGACATCACGAAGGCCAAGGACAAGCCCATGGCATGCAAGGACGAGAAAGGCCGCCTGCGCGTGGCAGCAGGTGTGGGAGTCACTGCCGACACAATCGACCGCATCAGTGCCCTCGTGGCAGCCGGAGTCGATGCCATCGTAATCGACACCGCACATGGTCACAGCCGTTCGGTAATAGAAAAGGTGAAAGAAGCCAAGCAGAAATTCCCCGACGTGGACATAGTGGTGGGCAATATAGCCACCGGCGAGGCAGCCAAGATGCTGGCCGAGGCAGGAGCCGACGCAGTGAAAGTGGGCATAGGCCCCGGCTCGATATGCACCACACGCGTGGTAGCAGGAGTAGGAGTACCACAACTCAGTGCCGTGTACGATGTGGCATCAGCCCTTCGCGGAACCGGCATTCCACTCATTGCCGACGGCGGTTTGCGCTACTCGGGCGATGTGGTCAAGGCCCTGGCTGCAGGCGGATGGAGCGTGATGATAGGCAGTCTCGTGGCAGGAACCGAGGAGGCTCCAGGCGAAACCATACTGTTCAACGGACGTAAGTTCAAGTCGTACAGAGGAATGGGCTCGCTCGAAGCCATGGAAAACGGCTCGAAAGACCGCTACTTCCAAGCCGGCGAAAAGGACGTGAAGAAACTCGTGCCGGAAGGCATTGCCGGACGTGTGCCATACAAGGGAACGGTGCAGGAAGTGATATACCAACTCTCGGGCGGTCTGCGCTCGGGCATGGGATATTGCGGAGCAAAAAATATCGAGGCACTCCACGATGCCAAGTTCACCCGCATTACATCGGCCGGTGTGCTCGAAAGTCACCCGCACGAGGTAATCATCACAAGCGAGGCTCCAAACTACAGCCCAAGCCATTCGTAATGGGCCTTGCCTAAACCATCAGGCCCCTTCCTTACTTCACCAAAAGGGAGAGACAGGACATCAGGATGGAAATAGCTAAACAGTTAAATTGTAGATAAATAATAAATAGTAAATCCGTAAATCGTAAATAAACAGACGAGATTATGAAATTGCTAAGAATATTCGTTCTTAACCTATCGCTTTTCGCTCTCACTGCTACCGTGCAGGCACAATCCGACCCGGTGGTGATGACCGTAAACGGCAAGGATATCACCCTGTCGGAATTTGAATACAGCTTTAACAAAAACAATTCAGAAGGAGTCATCGACCGTAAGAGCGTAGAAGAATATGTGCCGTTGTTCATAAACTTCAAGCTAAAGGTCGCAGCCGCCGAAGATGCCCGCTACGACACCCTGACCAGCATCGTGAAAGACCTCAACTCGTATCGCGAACAGATGCTCATGCCTACCCTTGAGGACCCCGATTTCATCGAACACGAAGCACGTGTGACATACGACAACACAGCCGCCCGCTTTGCCGGACAAGACCTGCTCACTGCCAGCCACATACTTGTGCTCATGCGACAAGATGCAACCGCTGCACAGCAGGCAGCAGCCAAGACACGCATCGACTCTATATACCAGGTGTTACAGCAAGGAGCCGACTTTGCAACAGTAGCAAAAGAATGTTCCGACGACAAAGCATCGGCAGTGAAAGGCGGAAGCCTGGGACAATTTGGCAAAGGCATGATGATTCCCGACTTCGAAGCAGCCGCATATGCCATGCAACCGGGACAGATGTCGAAACCTGTTAAAACCACAGTGGGGTGGCATATCATACGTCTTGAAGACCGTCACCCGTTTGAACCATACGAACACCACCGCGAAAGCATCATCCGCTTCCTCGAACAGAGAGGCGTACGGGAGGCTGCGGCAAACCATCTGGTCGATTCGCTCTCGCGCAAGCAGGGAGTGAGCCGTGACGAAATGATTACACGCTTGTTTAACAAAATGATTGCCAACGATGCCGAGGCCCGTTTCCTTGCACAGGAATACTACGACGGATCGCTCATGTTCGAAATCTCGAAAAACGAACTATGGGATCCTGCTGCAGCCGACGAGGCAGGACAGGAACGCTATTTTGAACAGCACAAGAAACAATATACGTGGGATTCGCCACGATTCAAGGGCGCCGTGATCTATGCCAAAGACCAAGCCACCGTTGATGCAGCAACACGTCTGCTGAAGAAACAGAAAGATGCCGCAAAGTGGGAACAGATACTGACATCGACATTCAATACCGA
>CAMHPM010000280.1 GCA_946187025.1 uncultured Prevotellaceae bacterium | reverse complement strand
CCAATGGGGTAATCCAGCCGTCGCCATCGATGAGGGCGATGCACTTCTGGCCTTGTATGGTTGCAATCTCGGCATTACCACGAACGAGGTCCCACTTCGATGGGAACTCGCCAACCTGCTCACCCTGCATGTCGTCCTCAAACATGACAGCAGCTCCACGCACAAAGTCGCTCTTGGCTGCACCTGCCTGGGGATCGTAGGTGTCGGCGGCTGCTGCATCCTTGCTGTCGGCCTCGTCTGTTTTACCTTCGGTCACTCCGTCAATCGCTCCGTCGATAGCATTGTCTATCTTCTGCTCTATCTTGTCGGTCACCTTTTCCTTCACTCTGTTGGCTATGCGTCCCAGTATGCCTTGTGCCGATAGGCTGGTGGTGCAGGCTCCCAGCGCGAGGAGCAGCACTGCGAAAAGTGTCTTGTTGCTCATGTCGGTTTATTGTTTAAGTGGTTTTACGGCTTCAAAGTTAAGGTATTTATGTGTATAAACACCCACCCGAAAAGGTGGAATTGTGGGCAAATATGCGAAATTCTACCCAAAAGGGTGGAGCAATCGGATGTTTTTACTTATCTTTGTAGGCAAATGAGTACAAAAAACACATATAGATATCTGTTGCTGTCCATCATGCTTTGCTGGTGGCAGTTTGCGGCGTTTGCTTACAACGACCACCGCGTGACGGGGACCGACTCGATAGAGCAGGCGTTGAAGCACCCCGAACGCCTCAGCGACGAGCAACTGATGAATGCCTACAAGTCGCTGATGTGGGCCTATCTGCCACACGACGGAGAGCGCTCTGCCGGCTATGCCATGCAGGCGCTTGCGCTTTCGTATGAGCACGACTGGCTCAATTCCAGGGTTGATGCACTGCGCCTGCTGGGACTCAATGCCTATGGTGGGGGCGACTACGAGCGCGCACTCGCCCTCTACGACTGGGCACTGCAGCTGAACGACACGATGAGCCGCAAAGGTGGATATGAAGAGAGCACCATCGACGACAACCTCTCGGCACTGTATGGCTCGATTGCCAATGTATATAACATGCAGGACCGCCTGCATCTGGCCATTGCATACTATCAGAAAGCGCTGCCACTGTTTGAGAAATACGAGTGGTGGGAGTCGGCCTCTATATTATATTATAATGTGGGCGAACTCTATTCCAGCATGGGCAATGTGGACGAAGCTGAAGACAACTACCGCAAGGCAGTGGACATAGGAACCCTGACCGGCGACACGCTGATGGTGGTAGTGCCCTACAAGGGACTGGCGGCAATCTACCTCGACCGCGACGACCGCCAACGTGCCAAGGCTGCCATCGATACCCTATATGCCTACTACAGCCATCACCGCGACGACGAGGTGGCCGACTATGTGACCACGCTGTGCCGCAAGGCACGATACGAACTGAAGTGGGGCGGGGGAGTGGCCGCAGCCGGGCCACTGGCCGACGAGGCACTGAGGCTGACTGACCACGAGATGATGTCCGACACGCGGGGCGAAGTCTATGACCTCTGTTGCGAAGTAGCCATACTGCAACACAAGTGGCACGATGCACTGCATTTCGCTTACCAGGCACTCGCCACCGACCCCGAAGAAACCTATGGCGACGTGGTGACATATTCGTCGCTCATCAAGATATATGGTGCCTTGGGACAGGCCGACAGCGTGGCTGAATACACCGACCGTATGCACCACTGCCTCACACGGTTTGCCAACAGCCACTACCAGTCGGGACTTTCCGAGATGCAGGTGCTCTACGAAACCGAGAAGAAAGAAGCCGCCATCGAAAGCCTGCAGCGCGAACGACGCTGGATGATGTGGGGCAGCATACTGGGAGGAGTGGTTCTGCTGCTCGTCGCATTGCTGTTCTTCCTGCTGTGGCGCAGTGTGCGCATCGGACGCAAGTCGGCCCTCTTCAAAGCCAAACTCGACGGCGAGGTGGAGGAACGTAGCCGCGTGGCACGCGACCTGCACGACGGCCTGGGAGGTATGCTCTCATTGCTGCGCATGAAGATAGAGCAGGATGCCGACAAGGGCGAGACACTGCAGCACCTCGATGCAACATCGCGCGAACTGCGACACGTGGCCCATCACCTCATGCCCGAGCAACTGTTGCGTAGCGGCCTGACAACAGCTATCTCCGACTTGGCCCTCGCGATGCCCAACACACAGTTCTACTACGACGGTGAACCCGATGCAAAAATAGATAAAGATATCGAAATAGTGCTCTATCGATGCACATACGAGCTGGTGAACAACGCCGTGAAACACTCGGAGGCCGGCACCATCACCATCGAACTGAATCATCATGGCAGCAACGTGATGCTCATCGTGAGCGACGACGGACACGGATTCGACCCCGCAAAAGCTCACTCTGCAGGACATGGACTTGCCGGTTTAGAAGAACGAATAAAGAGTTATAAGGGAAAGATGCAAATCATCTCGTCGCCAGACAAAGGCACAAGGGTAAGTATAATAGTGAAGAGTTTTTGAGTTCTTGAGTTTTTGAGTTTTTGAGTTCTTATGAAATATCTGATAGACATAAATATCGTCGACGACCACCGGATGCTGGTCGAAGGCTTGCGCGAGTGTATCAACAGCACTGGGGTGGCCCACGTGAGCCGTGTGTTTACCACCATCAGTCAGTGTCGGCAAACACTTCAAGAGCGGAGACCCGATGTGTTGCTGGCCGATATATCCATGCCCGACGGCAACGGAATCGACTTCTGCAAGCAACTCTTGGCCGACTATCCGCAGATGAAACTGCTGGTGCTCACCTACCACGACGAGTATTCAATGATAAGCCGCATGATAGATATCGGTGTGCATGGCTATGTACTGAAATCGGCATCGACCAGTCAGCTGATGGAGGCCATCGACTGCGTATATCATGGCGGACAATATCTGAGTCCCGAAGTGCAACAGGTCATGAACCGTGGAGCAGCAACCCACGTGTCGATGTCGCCCACCGAACATAAGATACTGACCCTCATTTGCCGTGGCCTCACCAACGCCGAGATTGCCGAGCGGGTATTCCTTGGCGTGGAAACCGTCAGCTGGTATCGCAAGCGCCTACTTGCCAAATATGGAGTGAAGAACTCAGTACAACTCGTTGCTCTCGCTATTCGCGAAGGAATAGTAGATACTATTTTTAATGAATAATTAATATTAAAGGGAAGTTATCGCTTCGCTCTGAAGTTAAAGG
>CAMHPM010000279.1 GCA_946187025.1 uncultured Prevotellaceae bacterium | reverse complement strand
ATGTTGGCCGACTCACGTTGTGCATCGTTTATTCCTACGGCCTCGGCCTGACGGGCAATGAGTGCGCGGTTCTGTTCGCGATACTGACGCGAGAAGAGGTCGGCCTCAACATAATCGGCATGTGCATCGGAATCGAAATAAACACCAAACGACTGAGCTATCTGCACGTCGCGAGCTGTGAGGAAAACCGAAGAACCGGCAATGGTGCTATTGCCCGAAAGCGAGAAACACTTGTCGTCGGCATTATTGCGTATGTGAAAATAGCCGTCTTCTTCGGCCTCGAAATACCACACTTGTGCCTCCGACTCGCTAAGAGCCTGCAGACGCATAGTGCCAAATACCGACTCGAGATAATTGCCCGACCGGGTTTCTTCAAGACGGAAACGGTAAGGGTCGGCCGTGGCGTGCAGACGGAACAGAACATTGGAATTGCCATCATCGTCGATTACAAACGACGACTTCGGACGCGACACAAACCGGTTGCTACGCTGTTCGAGCAACATTATCTCGGTTCCATCGGCAAACAACGGAGAAGCGGCATCGTAGTTTGCAGCCAAACGGCGGAACCGACGCTCGCCATCGAACACCGACAGGTCCCACGAGTTGAGATAACGCACTGTGGGATAGCCCGAGCGAACACTGAGCGGCAGCCATACATACTTCGACGATGCCACGTTCGACGAGTTCCAACGGTCGCCCATATAGATATAGCAACGCTCCATGCCATGCACTGGGAACACACATGTGGATTGCGAATGATAGGTGAGGTAACCATCATCGTCAACACAGAAGTTCTCACCATAAGAATAATTCTGCATAGGGTCATTGCGGTGATACCATGTGCCGAGAATATCGAGGGTATATGCCCTTCGGCCGGCATTCGGGTCCCAACCGGTACATCCCGAGAAGAGTCCGAAATAGATATCGCCCACCTTCAATATGGCAGGAGCCTCGTATTTGTCGCCAAGCAGAATCTTGGTTTCGGTAGATGATGGTGCAAGATAGTCGTCGGTCAGCCGTGCCACATTTATGTTCGTGTTCATATTGGTGGAACAGAAGTGATAGGCATGGCCGTCGGTATCGACAAATATGGTCTGGTCGCGCGAGTCGTGGTCGTTCGGACGGAACACATCGACCAACGTGTATGGTCCTTGCACCTTATCGCTCTGAGCCACGAACACCTTAGCCTGCCCGTAGTCAGAGCCGTTCTCCCAATGTCCCCACATCACCCACTTGCCTGTGGCTTCGCAATATGCCACCTTCGGGCGTTCGAGATTACGTCCGGAAGCGATGTCGCGGTTGTCGTCGGTCTTTGTTCCCGATGGCTGTAAGGCATCGCTCAGATGGGTCCAGTTGATGAGGTCGGTGCTGCGATAACAACTCACCGACGTAGAGCGTGTCTCACCAAACCAATAGTAATATCCGTCGGACCACACCACCTGACCGCCGTGAGCATTGATGGCACGCCCGCTGGTGTCGTTCCATGTGGAGCCCGGTTTTATCTGGGCATTGACAGTCAATGTTGCGAATGAAAGCATGGCGGCCATTGTCGCCATGCTTTTGTAATATCTTGATATCATATTCATGATTTTAGTAACTAACTTTCAGTACATACCGGTCGCGATCTTCCATCACGGTACATATATACACTCCATGCGACTTGAGGGGAAACGAGGTCTGATTACTCACTCCTTTCTTTTGAGCTACCTGACGACCCCCTACATCGTATAACGTCACATCAGAATGCACCAAACCCGACACCGTCAGGATACCATCACGCACCTCACATACAGGAGTCGCGTGCTGGCTTGCATCACCTATATCCGTAGGGCGACTTACGTCGGTTGCTGCGATGTCGGTGATAAGCGGTGCATATGCACCAGTGTTGTCGAACGTGAAGTAGGCCAGGTCGGCAAACTCGTTGCGGAATCCTACCATCGGCTCTACCTTACGGCTGACACCCGTCAGCTTGACGTCATCGACCTTCAGGCCGCTGATGCTGGCACCCCACGCATCGCGCTCCATATAGAGGACAACACGCATCTGCTGGGTGTTGGCACGGGTCTCGAAGTCGGTGGCATAGGTCTGATACGAGTCGCTCGTTATCGGGATGGTGATGTTGTTGTCGCTGTTCTGCATGTCCTGCAGACGGATGGAGCCGAGCTGGTTGCCGTTGCTCTTGATACCACCCTTGGCCAGGGCTGAGAACGAATACACCTCGTTTGGTGCTACATCGACTATCTGGGACACTTCGGCTGCGGCCCACCCTGCACTCCACATGTAGCGGTGGATATCGACAACGTGGTTGTTCTGGTCAACTTCGTTGCTGCGCTCCTCCGAAACTATGTCCTGATAGGAGTTGTACTGGTCCCAAGGAGAGACGTCCCAACCTTCGATATGGGTTGTGATGTTGCGCGAAGAAGAGAAGTTGTGTTCGCCTTCGAAGCCTGGGTTCTTTAGGAGGTTCTCAACCACCGGGCCGTTATCTACGGAGAACTCGGCTGGAAGGGCGAGGTCGGCAAGGCGAAGGGTGTCGATGAGCGTTCCGTCGCGATAAACTATCACACGCTTGTCGCTCGTCACGGCATAGCGGTAGGTGTGGTAGAGGCCGTCGGTGTTGTAGAACGTGCCGCCGTTGGCAGGGTTTGACAATCCCTTTTCCCAGCTTGAGTTGTAAAGTCCGGCGGAGTTGTAACCGACATAGCCCTTGAAGCCTACACCCGACTTGCTTACTGCAAACGGATAGAAGTGCTGGCTGGCCTGGTCGGCCTTAACCTTGAACTCGATGGTGTAGCCGTTGTCGCCCGGGTTGAAGCCCTCGAACGTCAGTTCGCTGTCGCTGCCGCCGCTGTATGTAGGGTTCTGTGACAGGTCTTTACGCTCCAGCTCGGTGCCGGTCGATGTGAGGTCAACATATTTACGGACGTCGGCACTGCGGAGGATGACACGACCCGTGGCATGGCGCAAGGTGGTGAGGTTCGTCACAGTAACCTCCACATCGCTCTCGCCTGCCTTGATGACTGAAGGACTGACACTGAAGCCGTGGGTGGCCGAAAGGGTGATGTCGGTAAGCAGGTTTTGAGAGCTTACCTTGAATGTCTGGCTTGCACCGGTGCCGTTAATCTCGAGTACCGAATGACTTGTTGCGATGTCGGTTGTAAGCGGTGCGTATGCACCAGTGTTGTCGAACGTGAAGTAGGCCAGGTCGGCAAACTCGTTGCGGA
>CAMHPM010000278.1 GCA_946187025.1 uncultured Prevotellaceae bacterium | reverse complement strand
CCGCAACACGCCGAAGGCCAAGGCGCGACGACAGGCCACCCACGGCGAGGCGAAAAGGCCCCCCTCTTATCCCCCCAAGGGGGGAGGATGCCATCCGGGGAGAAGACCCCCTCCCCCTGCGGGTACTCCCCCTTTCAGGTGGGAGAGTCCATCCGGATGGAATCACTCCCCCTTGGGGGAGCAGGGAGGGGGCTCTTGGTGTCTTTGGTATCTTTTGTTTCTTTCTTGCTTCTTGCTTTGCCATCTCTTTCGCCCCTATCCCCATTTCTCTTTCCTGCGCAAATAGCTGCCTGCGAAAAGAGGTCAAAACATATTGTCACATCGAAAATAATACGTAACTTTGCAGTGACTTTTTATGATTCAACAACGATGAAAGCATCACAAAGATTATTACACCGACTGCTGATGGCCGTGCTGACAGTCGTGGCGGTCTGCATGTTTGCGGCATGTAACGGCGGTGGACGGCCGACGACAGCAGTGGCCGACGATGGTGAAAACATTGAAATAAGATACGCGCGCGGTTTCACTGTGCGCCAGCGTGCCGACGGTGTTCGGCTGGTCGATGTGGCCGACCCCCAGGGCGACAACGACGACGACCACATGCCGATAGGCTACCGTTTCGCACTCGTGCCACGCGGAGAGGAAGCACCGGTGCCCGATGGATATACACGGGTGGAGGTGCCGATACGTCGCACCATCACGATGACGGCCCTGCAGCTGTCGAACTTCACGGCACTCGGCGCCCACGACTACATACGTGGCATCACCGGCACTAAAAACCTGTACGACAAAGACATACTGGCACGTGTGGCCAGTGGCGACATAGTGAAGATAGGCATGGAAGGGGAGTTTGACACCGAACTGGTGCTGGCCGCCAACCCCGACGTCATCTTCATCTCACCATTCAAACGTGGCGGATATGATGCCATAAAGGAGACGGGCATCACGCTCATCCCACACCTTGGATACAAGGAACTCGACCCGCTGGGACAGGCCGAGTGGGTGAAGTTCGTGGCTTTGTTCCTCGGGCTCGAAGCCAAGGCCGACTCTGTGTTCTCGGGCATCGAAACACGCTACAACACATTGAAGGCCAAGGCACAGAACGTGAAACAGAGACCTACGGTGTTCAGCGGCGAGATGCACGGTTCCAACTGGTATGCAGTGGGCGGACGCAACCACCTGGCACAGATGTTTCGCGATGCAGGAGCCGACTACATTTTCCACAACGACGAGACGGGCGGCGTGAACATCGAATACGAACAGATGTACAGCCTTGCGGCCAATGCCGACTACTGGCGCATCCTCAACAGCTTCAAGGGCGACTTCAACTACGAGGCCCTGCTACAGTCGGAACCGCGAAATGAATTGTTTGCGGCATTCCGCAACAGGCATGTCATCTACTGCAACATGCGGCAGACTCCTTACTACGAGCTTTCGCCGGTGCAACCCGACATCCTACTGGCCGACCTCATCGCCATTTTCCATCCCGACCTCATGCCCGCAGACTACGAACCCACATTCTATCGCCTGCTGAAATAAAAACAAGTTCCTGTCGGAACGATTACCCAGATTTCTCAGATTGGCCATCTGGCTCGCATCTGCTTAATCTGCTGAATCACTCCGCAGGAGTATGTTAAACATTGACAGACTTTGAAAAGAAATAGTATGAAGATATTGATAATCATTGTTGCCATCGTTGTGGCGTTTGTGCTCAACTTGTTGTTGGGTACCGTCAACATACCCGTTGGGGAAATAATGCGAATCCTTGTCGGCGACGAAAGCGTGTCGGAGATATCGCGCAACATAATCCTGTCGTCGCGAGTGCCGCAAGCACTTACGGCCACAGTGGCCGGAGCCGGCCTGGCCGTGTCGGGACTGCAGATGCAGGTCGTGTTCCGTAATCCGCTGGCAGGTCCGTCGGTGCTTGGTATCAGCAATGGAGCCAGCCTCGGCGTCGCGCTCGTCGTGTTGCTGTCGGGGTCGCTCGGCGGTGTGGCACTTAGCCGCATGGGATATATAGGCGATGCAGCCATATCGGTGGCAGCCATCGTAGGCTCGATGGCAGTGATGTCGCTCATCCTCTATGTGGCACAGAAGGTTCGTGGCGACGTGACACTGCTCATCATCGGTGTGCTCATCGGACATCTGGCCACAGCCGTAATCGGAGTGCTGAAGTTCTTCAGCGCCGAAGAAGATGTGAAGGCCTACGTGGTGTGGGGACTCGGTTCGTTTGCACGAGTGTCGGGCGACCAGATGATGCTGTTCGTAGTCCTCATGCTCCTGCTGCTTCCACTCAGTATGCTCCTCATAAAAACCATGAACATGTTGCTCCTGGGCGACGAATATGCACGAAACTTAGGCCTGAACCTCAGCCGCGCCCGCACACTGGTGATACTCTCATCCGGAGTGCTCGTGGCCATAGTGACAGCCTATTGCGGCCCCATCATGTTCATAGGCCTGGCCGTGCCACACCTGTGTCGTGCTATGTTCCGCACCACCGACAACCGCACACTCATGCCGACCACCATGCTCATGGGAGCACTGCTCGCCCTCATCTGCAACCTCGTGGCACGAATGCCGGGAATGGAAGGCGCACTGCCGGTAAACTCGGTGACTGCACTCATCGGCGCACCGGTCATTGCATGGGTCATATTCCGCCGCCGCGCACACTGACCAACCAACGGAACACATTCAGGAACATCATACTCCAACAACCGAAACCACTACTGCAGTTGTCATCTGCCAAGCCGCAATTTGCATGGCACACAACGCATTTTGCATGTTGAAACCTGTTATTTACGCTCAGATTGTTGCTATTTGTCAATAAATTCGTATCTTTGCACCCTTGAAAGAATGTGAATCAGACGTCGGCCCATGCCTCTGTAAGGATACAGGCTGACGGCTCTTTGACATGCTTGTCAATTAAAGAGACAAAACGAAACAGACAAATAATAATCGAAGACAGTGAACCCGACACCGATAATAGACAAGTTGTATTTTGCACGTCGCAGGAAAGCAATGGCCAACTACATAGGCCATGCAGAGGAACTGCAACGTGCCGTGCTGGCTCGCCTCGTAGGCAAATCCACTGCTACGGAGTGGGGCCGGAACCACAATTATGACAAGGTAAACAGCTACGAAGACTATGCACGCAATGTAAGCCTGAACACCTACGAAGAACTGAAGGGCTACATACTGCGTATGCGTAAAGGAGAACCCGATGTGCTGTGGCACGGACACGTG
>CAMHPM010000277.1 GCA_946187025.1 uncultured Prevotellaceae bacterium | reverse complement strand
ACGCTCAGGAGAATCAGGGTGAAATCATCGATCTCCTCCCTGAGAACGTAACCGCAAACATCGGATCAGAGCGCAAGCAGGACAAACAAAAGAACATGGTTATTGCCGGTTCTCCTGAAAAAGGCTACAAGGCTTTCTTCGCAGCCGTTGACGAGGAACACGGAGAGGAACTCTGGGTGACCGACGGAACAAAGGAAGGCACACACATGGTGAAGGATATCGTTCCTGGCACAGGTAGTGGTAACCCAATGTATCTTGGCCGTCTGAATGACAAGGTGCTCTTCTCGGCTTACACCGACGAGACCGACTTCGAGCCATGGGTTAGCGACGGTACTGAAGAAGGTACTTTCATGCTCGCCGAACTCTACACATTCGGACCAAGCGACCCGAAGGCATTCACACAGATGAACGAGACACAGGCTATCTTCGGTGCTATCGACGATGAGAGCGCCGAGTTCGACACCGACCGCGGTCCACAGCACTGGCTCTACGTCACCGACGGTACTGTTGAAGGAACAAAGCGCGTGGTGGAAGATGCTGACAGCCCCAACCAGGCCGACATGCGCCATCCCGGACAGGACAACACGACACTGCACACAGCATATGTGCGCGTTGGACGTCGCGTATTCTTCAAGGCCGACATGACCAACGGTTCTACAGGTGAAGAGCTTTGGGTGACCGACGGTACAGAGGAAGGCACCTACGAAGTGATGGACATCAACTGGGAACAGTGGCCAGAAGGCAAGTGGGGACACGACGAGGGTTACACACGTAACTGCGGACTCGACAACCTCGAGAACTACAAGAACGAAAAGGTGTTCTTCCAGGCATGGACTCCACGCTACGGCTCAGAGATGTGGTGCTCCGACGGTACAAAGGGCGAGCCTGTGACCGGCGACGGACAAGGCGACGACCACACATACATGATCGCCGAAATGGACGAGACAATCGGCGACAATGGCCTTGGTAACGGTCGCGGTACGTTCGGTACAGGATGGGAAGTCTACGACGACCGCATCTGGTTCCGCATGTGGGATCCAGTAGGCGGCTACGAGATTGGTGGAACAAACATGCAGAAGGGCGACAAGAAATACTTCGACATCTGGCAGGAAGAGCCATCTAACACCCACAATTCCTACTCTGACCCAGGTTGCATCTTCGACGGCGTCTACATGTACTGCGCAGCTCACGGATTTGATGCAGCACGCGAAGACAACTACGGCGGTGAAATGTGGTGCCTCGACGGTGAGAAGGTTTGGCTGCAGTACGACTTCGTCCCAGGCACAGGCTGCGACTGGATTAAGGAGCAGACAGTTGCTGGCGGTTCTCTCTACTGGTACAACGAGAGCAACTCTCAGCCCGATGTATTCGGATCAGGTATCTATCGCCTCGACAGCAAAGACGGTATTCCTGTAGTTTGCACACACATCGTTCCTACTGGAGACTTTGCAAACACACTGCGTAACCTCGACGGCGACCTCATCTTCAACCTCAACTCTAACCACAGAGTATATGTTTACAAATATACTAAGGAGAACTGGGATGGCAAGAGCGACAAGGGTTATCTCGAGCCAGACTTCGGCCCAACAACAGGCATTGAGGATGTAACCACCAAGAAACTTGGCGAGAACGTGAACGTTTATACCATCAACGGTATGCAGATTCGCCAGAACGTCAAGGCAGAGAAGGCAACAGAGGGACTCGAGAAGGGTATCTATGTTGTCGGCGACAAGAAAGTCGTTGTTAAATAATCATATTTAAATAACAAAAATGGTGTGAGGTTTTAGGACTTTAGGCCATCAATAGGCATAAAGCCTAAAACCTCAACACCTTATCATAAGAACCCCGACACTTCACGAAACGAAGGGTGCCTCATCAAAAACAACAAATATAAATACTATGAGTAAAAACAGATTATTCAGGTTGGCAATACTCCTTTGCATGACATTCTTCGCATTGACAGTCAGTGCGCAGAAGATAAATGTGAAGGGAACGATTGTCGACTCTCAAACCCAAGAGCCCCTGACAGGAGCCGTGGTAAAAGAGAAAGGAGCCAACAATGGAGTCATCACCAATTTCGACGGTGAATATACCATCAGCGTCCCATCGAATGCCACACTCGTCGTTACATACATGGGCTTCGCAAACCAAGAAGTTGCTGTTGGCGGCAGGCACCAAATAGACATTACTATGGAGCCAGAAGCCAATGAGCTCGATGAACTTATCGTCATTGGTTATGGTATGCAGAAAAAGAGCGACGTAACGGGATCTATCTCGTCAATATCAGGAAAAGACATCAACGACATCCCCGTCTCCTCAACACTGCAAGCACTGCAAGGACGCGCATCGGGTGTGAACATCATCCAGAACACTGGTGCACCAGGCAGTAAGACAACAATCAAAATCCGCGGTACAGGCACAGTCAACGACGCCGACCCGCTTTATGTCGTCGATGGATTCATTGTCGACAACATCGACTACCTTAACCCTAATGACATTGAAAATGTAGAAATATTCAAGGATGCCGCGTCAAGTGCCGTCTACGGTTCACGTGCCGCTAACGGTGTTGTAGCCATTACCACAAAGAGCGGTAAGGAAGGACGCACAAAAGTAACCTACGACGGATACTTCGGATTCTCAAATCCTTGGAAGAAAATTGATGTAATGGATGCCGACAACTATGCACTCATGCTCGACTACAGAGATGGCACAAGTTATTATTCATCAGACGGCCGACTCTTTATGTCGAAGGATGACAATGGCAGCTATTACTATGATGATCACAAGCAGCTACTGCTCGACACCATTCATAACAACTCGGCCGGCAACTACTGGGACGCAATAACACGTACCGGTATCAAACAACAACACGGAATATCTGTCTCCGGAGGTACCGATCGCCTGCAGTACCTGACCAGTGCAAGCTACTACGACGAGAAAGGTATCATCGAAACATCAGGATACAAACGACTTAATGCACGCGCAAACATAAAGGCCACACTTGCAAAATGGCTTACGATGTCGACAAACATGGCTTACGTCAACGAGCGCCAAAGCGGAGTGCCAGAAGGATCATCGAGCATACTGAAACAAGCACTGTACATGGATCCTATGACATACCTACACGACAACAAAGGCTACTGGTACAGCAGCAATCCGCTATCACGACTTGAACAAAACCACAGCAAGATGCACCGTAATCGAATAGAAATGAACCTCAGCCTCGACGCTAAGATCTGCAAATTGCT
>CAMHPM010000276.1 GCA_946187025.1 uncultured Prevotellaceae bacterium | reverse complement strand
GATACTTCACTGCAGGCCTGCGCGAAGCATAGTCGGCCTCTATGTATATGGAGTCGTGATGCGCCACAGGCACGTCGGCCCACCAGGCCCACGGGCTCACACCTATTGCCTTGCTCACTGCCAGCAATCCGTAAGCCACACCGCGGCGGTCGGTACCAGCAATCACCAACGCACGCTCGACACCTTTTGCCGGATTGTAAACAACCTTTGAGATATATTGTTCCCATCCTCCACTTATCTCAGACACATCCAGAACCCCGCGTTCAATCATCTTGCCGATGAGCGGGCTCTGCCCTTTCGTACCTGCAATAACTGCCAACCTCGATTTCGGGTTGTCCGACACCTGCACCTGTGGCCGGCATCCCGACACCGCCATGACATCGTCGGCCAACATGCGTGCCGATCGCTTCACCACCTCGGCATCGGCTGGCGACACATAGATGCGGGCTTCGGTGAGCGACAACGAATGGCGGCCTGAGTGTTCTGAAACCTTAATTTGTGCCGTTGCACACATGGCAACCGACATAAGTAGTGTTGATAGAAATAGTTTCATTATCGTATAGGATTTCATACACGTTATAACGTAATTTGCGAGTGCGCACTCGCGAGGCTGAGACTGCGCACTCAAAGGGTCGAGACTGCGCACTCGCGAGGCCGAGAGTGCGCACTCGCAAAAAAGGGCTTCACCTCCTACTTTTGCAGCAACACGGCATAGCGGCTTATGTACTTGCCGATGATATCGAACTCAATATTCACTTTCGAGCCCGTACGGATGGCATGGAAGTTGGTGACTTCATGGGTGAATGGTATGATGTTCACCTCGAAAGTGTCGAATGTAGGGTTGCACACCGTGAGGCTTACACCATTGACCGTGATGGAGCCTTTATCTACTGCGAAATATCCGCGGCGGGCCATCTCTTCATCATACTTGTAGCGGAAGGTGTATGTCCAGCTGCCATGCATGTCTTTCACGTCTATACACTCGGCCGTCTGGTCAACATGTCCCTGCACGATATGTCCGTCGAGACGCCCGTTAAGCATCATGCTGCGCTCCACATTCACCTCGTCGCCCACGCTGAGCAAGCCCAAGTTGCTGCGGTCGAGGGTTTCTTTCATCGCAGTGACGGTGTAGGTGCCGTTCTCTATCTTCACTATCGTGAGGCACACACCATTGTGGCTCACGCTCTGGTCTATCTTGAGCTGATCAACAAACGAGCAACGCAGTGTGAGGTGCACGTTTTCCTGCTCTTTTACTATTGCAACAACGGTTGCACATTCTTCTACTATTCCTGAAAACATTTTGAGTATTTTAGTTTTTGAGTTCGTGAGTTCTTGAGTTTTTGAGTTCGTGAGTTCTTTAGTTCGTGAGTTCTTTAGTTCGTGAGTTTATGCGAAAACTTAAAAACTAAAAAACTTACAAACTTATAAACTTACAACTGTTCGGCCACAAAGTTACGAAATAATTCGTGATTCATTATCCTCAATTCACAATTGTTTTGTAAATTTGCAGTCAAAACATACTATATAGCAATGAAAAAAGAAGAACGAGAGCGAATAGTTGCACTGGTCAAGCGCGAGGTGGTGCCGGCCATAGGCTGTACAGAGCCAATAGCCGTGGCCTTGTGTGTGGCCCGTGCGACAGAAACTCTGGGACATCTGCCCGAAAGAATTGATGTAAGCCTGAGTGCCAACATACTGAAGAACGCGATGGGGGTGGGAATACCCAACACGGGCATGATAGGACTGCCCATAGCCATTGCGCTTGGTGCCCTTTGCGGACACTCGGCCTACGAACTGGAGGTGCTGAAAGACGTGACTCCGGCCGATGTGAAACACGGACAAAAATATATCGACGAAGGACGCATCAACATTGGTCTGAAACGCAACATATGCGAGAAACTCTATATCGAAGTCGATGTTACTGGTGACGGACATAAGGCTCATGCCGTAATCAGCGGCAGCCATACCAAATTTGTGGAACTGAGCAAAGACGGCAATGCCCTACCCCTGGCCACAACAACGGCCAACTCGACCGACGACGACTCGACCGACGACAGCTGGCTCTCGCTGCACAAGGTGTATGAGTTTGCCACCACGGCTCCTATCGACGAAATAAGTTTCATCGACGAGGCACGCACACTCAACGAGGCAGCAGCCGAACAGTCGTTGCGAGGCAACTACGGACACCGCCTCGGCAAGATGTTGACCCGGCCTCTGGGACGCGGCATAATGGGCGACAGCATCTTTTCGAACATCATCTCGACCACGGCACTCGCATGTGATGCACGTATGGCAGGAGCCATGATACCAGTCATGAGCAACTCGGGCAGCGGCAACCAAGGCATCTGCGCAACACTGCCTGTGGTGAAGTTTGCCGAAGAAAACCACAACACCGACGAGGAACTAACGCGAGCGCTCATGCTCAGCCACCTCACTGCTATCTACATCAAACAAAGCCTCGGACGGCTGTCGGCCTTGTGCGGATGTGTGGTGGCATCGACCGGAAGCAGTGTCGGAATAACCTACCTCATGGGTGGCGACTACAACCACATAGTGATGGCAGTGAAAAACATGATTGCCAACCTCACTGGCATGATATGCGACGGTGCAAAACCAAGCTGTGCACTGAAACTGGCCAGCGGAGTGTCAACGGCCGTGCTATCAGCAATGCTTGCGATGAGCGACGAATGTGTTACAAGTGCGGAAGGAATAATCGACGACGATGTTGACCGAAGCATACACAACCTCACAAAGATAGGGAAAGACGCAATGTGCGAAACCGACGACTGTGTGCTCAACATCATGACCAACAAATAAGAATGTGCAATGAAAATACTGCTGTTGGGCGAATATAGCAACGTACACTGGACACTGGCCGAAGGACTACGCACCCTCGGTCACGAAGTGTGCGTGGTGAGCGATGGCGACGGATGGAAAAACTATCCGCGCGACATCAACCTGCAACGCCGTTCGCTCTCTAAGCTCGACACATTATCTTATTATACACGCGCGTGGCAAATCATACTGAAATGCCGTGGATATGACGTGGTGCAAATCATCAACCCCATGTTCCTCGAACTGCGGGCCGACAAGATCCGGCCGTTCTACAACTACCTGCGCCGCCACAACGGAAAGATGGTGATGTGTGCCTTCGGCATGGACCACTATTGGGTGAAGACTTGTCTCGACTGCACCACATTCCGCTACTCCGACTTCAATATCGGTTCACGCCCCCGTACCGACGAAAGCTTCAACC
>CAMHPM010000275.1 GCA_946187025.1 uncultured Prevotellaceae bacterium | reverse complement strand
GGGGGCAATTGCGGAATCGTAGCAATTGGGGAGCGAAGCGACGGAGGGAATAAGAGAGGGGTTTGACAATTAGCCATGCGGGGAGGAGACCCCCTCCGCTTCGCTCGTCCCCCTTTCAGGTGGGACAGTCCGTCCGGAAGGGTAGCATCCGCTATTCATTATTAAGTATTCATTATTAATTCAGGAATGGAGAACGAAAACGACATAAGAGACTTGCTCGAAGCTCATTGCGAGTACCACGCCTCGGCCGAACTGCGCGAGCGGGTGATGAAGGCTGCAGCTCATGCACAGGTGGAGCGTAGCAGCCGCAGGTGGTGGCCATGGATGGCTGCTGCCGTCATCCTGATTGTAGGCGGCGCAGGCTTATATATATATAATAAGGTGGATATACGTAATAAAGCGGATAAAGTGGAATATAGGGTCGAGGTAAGAAACGATAAAACGATAATGAAGACCCCGGCCGAAGAAGAGGTGGAGAGGTATCGGGATGAGGGAAGTGTGAGGATGAATGATGAAGTGACAGATGTGGTGGCTGATGTCCCAAAGCCTGCAGATGAAGAAACGTATCGCGAAGAGGATGCCGACGAACCTCTCGAAGCAGCGAACGACGAACCTATAGCCGAACCAATCCACGAGCCCGACGACACGTATGCCTACGAACCACTCACCGAAGAAGACCTGCCTGCCGAATGGCGCTCCATGGCTTCCATTGAGGAAGAGGCGGAAGAAGAACCAGTGATTGATATAATACACGAACGCAGCAACCGCCTGTCGGAGATGTTCGACAGAAAGATGCAACAAACAGAGCCACAGCCATGAAGAGACTATCTATATACTTATTGCTTGTTGCGGTGTCGATGCATGTCGGGGCACAGACCGACAGCCGCCTCGACAGCATCTACACCTATGTGTGCCGCCTCGGGACATCGCTCAAAGCCGGCAACAGCAACTGCGACTACAACAACAAGAAGTCGCAACTGGGCAACATGACCAACCACACCCTATCGCTCACCGCCGACATGGCAACAGCGGCCGACACCTTGCAGCCGCAGAGCCATTCGGCACGAAGCATACTGCGCTCGCTACGCACCATGCTCAACCAGCTCACGGCAACTCATGCTGCCGAAAGTTGCATACACGAGTCGCACACCGCCGACAGCGATTCCACCTTTTACATCATACGTCTGAAGGGGCACGAGCAGAACATGATGCGACTGAAATGCGCACGACACGCCATCGAGGGCACCAATCGTTCGACCATCAGCATAACGCTCGAGATGTCGTGCACCGCCGATACAACCACCATCGAAACCGACATGCCAAAACATATAGAAAGAGAAAGAAAACGATAAAACAAGATAACGACTATGAAAAGAATGAGAACAGCAACAATCGTCGCAGCACTGATGCTGATAGCACCGGCCATCGATGCTGCCGTAAGGACCGACGAGGTGCAAAGCCCGGAACCGAAGCGGATAAGCGCCGACGAATTTCACACACTGAAGTATCCGCTCACCATCACCGTCAACCCCACCTACACCGTCATGACCGTATATCATCTGTGCATGTTGGACGAAGAGCACATCGTGGTGGCGAGCGACACATCGGCACTGCTCGACCCGCGCACCGGAAAGAAATACCATGCACGACGCATCATGAGCGGCAATGCACTGATGAACCACGACACCATCATCCGCGGCATGAAAGACCAGGTGGTGTCATTCCAGATTGAGTTCGACCCACTGCCGCGCCACACTCAGAAGATTTGCATCGTGGGTATGTCGTGCCTGCAGAAGACCAACACATACAAGTATATCGACAAAGTGCTCGAACTGCCGCACCTCAGCAACCTCATCATGGAACCCGAGACGCCAACCATGGCGACACTCATCGCCCGTTTGTCGGAAGGCCGCACCACCGTCGGCTGGTATTCCGACGATATGCCCCCGCGCCAACGAGCCAAGATAGATAAGAAAAAGAACTCACCTCACATCACCGGAGTGATGAAGATTCGACCATACTTCACCACCGACATGCGCGACAAGTATGCAGCATGGTTCACACCCGAAGCCACCTACGTGGCATACATCACCACATGCACCACAAGCAGTGCCAGCTACACATTCTACAAAACACCGATAATGGTTGACGACAAACACACCGTGTACCACATCGCCGGGTCGGCACCCTATCCACTCGGCACCACCTTCACCACCGACACCGAGGCAGGCGACTGTATTGCAATCATCATGCAGTTCCCGCCCGTACCGCTCGACACATATCAATTCTACTTCAGCCTCATCTCGGACAAGAATTCTATACGCGTTGACGTGTCGGAACTGTTGGAGAACCAATATCTTGTACAACCAATAAAACCGTAAGACGAATATGAACAAACGAATATATATAGCAGCACTGTGTACCCTCTGTACAGTATGCGCCACAGCACAGGTGAATGCAAAGATTGAAAGCCTACGTCAGTTTTGCGACTCGATAGGTGAGCCGATGAATGTATATTACGAACGACGCGCTTGGGCACCTGAATCCTTTTTTGTATCTAAAGGACTTTTTGTAAGATACACTTTGTGGGGCAAATCAAAAGCAAGTGCTCAGATAGACAAAAAGATACAGGAAACCATCGAAGCACTACGCGACGAAGCACAGACCTACGACCGATGGGACTATCATGAAGACGACGGCGACAGCATTGTCTGCTGCTTGACACTGCCAAATAGAGTCACTGGACAAAAGATTATCAAGGATAATAATGCAAAACACCCACACATCACTGATGCCAATGAGTATATAAATTATGATTACATAAACCAGAGTATCCACTTCCAATATACTTGCTATCTCGATACCATTTCGGGTGAAGACAAGACATTCGACATACTGGCACTGCTCAGCGAGATAGGCATAGCTATAGACCCGTTGGTAGAAGACCGCCGCGTAGTACATTGGCAGCACGACGAGTCGATCATACAGCCATTAAGAGAAAAAAGAGAGACCCATACCACCATGGCATATGGAGATATGATTACCGATCATGGAGTAACGAATGGCATGATCTACACCATGAGGTCGAAAGAACAGAGTGAAAGGGTGATTAGGGTTTTGAGAGACGTGATTGAAAACTATCTTGCCACACACAAGGATGAGCCTTACAGATATTACAAACATGCTGAGGATCATGCAGACGAAGTATTATGGACTTTCTCACAAATAGAACCTATTAATAGTTCGCTTGACAGTTAT
>CAMHPM010000274.1 GCA_946187025.1 uncultured Prevotellaceae bacterium | reverse complement strand
TCGCATCCGGCTGTTATGCCTACGAGCCCGGCCAGGATGCCATTGAGGGTGAGCGAGAGCGATGGTTTGCCATACTTCATCCAGGTGATAAACATGGTTGCCACTCCTCCGGCCACTGCTGCCAGGTTGGTGGTGAGGAACACGTGGCTGATGGCTGTGCGGTTTACCTCACCTGTAGCAGCCAGTTGCGAGCCGGGGTTGAATCCGAACCATCCGAGCCACAGGATGAACACGCCGAGCGAAGCCAACGTGAGGTTGTGGCCGGGTATGGCGCGGCTTTTGCCGTCGGCCGAATACTTGCCGATGCGGGGGCCGAGTGCCATGGCGCCGATCAGTGCCAGCACGCCTCCCACGCTATGCACGATGGCCGAACCGGCAAAGTCGTGGAACACGTCGCCGAAGGTGGTCATCATGAAGCTGTCGGCCGCGTCATTGCAGAGCCAACCGCCGCCCCATGTCCAGTGGCCCTCGATGGGGTAGATGAAGAGCGAGATGACGGCTGAATAGACGAGGTACATAGAGAACTTGGTGCGTTCGGCCATGGCGCCGCTTACGATGGTGGCGCTGGTGGCGCAGAATACTGTTTCGAAGATGAGGAATCCTTCTACTGGCAGGTCGCCTTCATAAAAAGAGAGGTCGCCCCAGTTGGGCATTCCGATGAATCCGGCACCGTCGTTGCCGAACATGAAACCGAAACCGAGGAAGAAGAAGAGGAGCGAGCCGAACATGAAATCGACGAAGTTCTTCATCAGGATGTTGGCTGTGTTCTTACTTCGTGTAAAACCGGCTTCGCAGAGGGCAAAGCCTGGTTGCATCCAGAAAACCAGCATGGCAGCAAGAAGCATCCATACGGTGTCGAGCGATAATCCTATTTCATCCATAATAATGTGTCGTGTTTGTTTTGTGTTTGTGTTGTGGTTTGTGTGTTGTGTGTGTCTTGTGTGTTTGTGTTGTGGCTGCTATTTCTTGTCCCTCAGGACTGTGTCGCCATGTTCGCCGGTGCGTATGCTCCATGTGTCGATCATCTCGCTCACGAATATGCGTCCGTCGCCTATCTCGCCCGTGTGTGCCACCTTGAGTATGACTGCGATGGTGGGGTCGAGAAACTGGTCGCGGCACACGATGGTCAGTGCCACGCGCTCGATGACGTCGGTCGAATACTGCACTCCGCGGTAGATGCGCTCCTGCCGGCTCTGCCCTATGCCGTGTACGTCGTGGTATTCAAACCAGTCGATGTCCGACGAAAGCAGTGCCTGCTTCACCTCATCGAATTTGGTCTTGCGAATAATTGCTTCGATTCTTTTCATGTCTTTCTACTTAAATTAATTAATACTGATGGTACCATGTTTTCTTGATGTGTTCAAGCCCTCGTTTTTGCGAGTGCGTGTTTTCTGTTTTGCGAGTGCGCAGTCTCGGCCCCGCGAGTGCACAGTCTCAGCCCCGAGAGTGCGCAGTCTCAGCCCCGAGAGTGCGCAGTCATTTTCGACCACCCTCACACATACCCACAGGGTAGTGTCGGTCTTGACGGCTGAATTCCGCTGCAAAGGTACTGGCTTTTCCACAATTGGCAATGAACGACATGTTTTTTTAAGTGTTAAATTTGCGTCGTGCTTACAAAATGAAAGCTGTATTTTATTTATACCTTTCAAAATGCAATAAAACAGCCTGTAAACGTGACAAAATGAAAGAAGCTTGAATTTATTGTACAAGAATTGGGCGATTGTTTTGCGTGTTTTGCCATTTTGCACTAACTTTGCACTCGAAATCGGATGCATATTTTCGCTTTAGTGCGTTTTTTTGCACCCGAAATCCATGTACAACACATCAAACACAAACACGATATGATCAATTACAGACGACCGAAGGATGGTGGTGGACTTTATCAAGAGCAGTATGAGCACGATGCGTGTGGCATTGGCATGATTGTGGATCTGAACCGAAACAGGAGTCACCAGATTGTTGACGACGCACTGCGGGTGTTGGAAAACATGCGCCATCGTGGAGCCGAGATAGGCAAGGATGGCGACGGTGCCGGCATCATGCTGCAAATTCCGCACGAATTTATCTTGTTGCAGGGCATACCTGTACCAGAGCGTGGCAGGTATGGCACCGGACTTGTGTTCATGCCGCGCGAGGCGGAGGCACAGCGCACGATACAGGCCATCATGACCGAAGAGGCAGAACGCGAGGGACTGCACCTGATGCCGCTGCGCAAGGTGCCAACAAATTCCGAATGCCTGGGGGAGAGGGCACGCGCCACCGAACCCGACATCATGCAGATGTTTGTGGTGGAAGGAGAGGAAAGAGTCGAGTCCATTGCGCGCGCGTTATATAAAATAAGGAAGAAGATAGAGCGCAGGGTGACTCATCCCGACTTCTATATCTGTTCGCTGTCCAACACATGCATTGTGTATAAAGGCATGTTGTCGTCGATGCAACTGAGGCAGTATTTCCCCGATTTGTCCAATCCCTACCTTACAAGTGGCTTGGCGCTGATACATTCGCGTTTCAGTACCAACACATTCCCTACGTGGTCGCTGGCACAGCCCTTCCGACTCTTGGCTCACAATGGCGAGATTAACACCATCCGCGGCAATCGCGGGTGGATGAAGGCCCGCGAGAGTGTGCTCAGCAGTGAGGCGTTGGGCAACATAAGCGAGATATCACCCATAGTGCAAGAGGGCATGAGCGACTCGGCCAGCCTCGACAATGTGTTCGAGTTTCTGACAATGAGTGGCCTGTCGCTCCCACAAGCATTGGCAATACTTGTGCCGGAGTCGTTTAACGACAAGAATCCAATCAGCGACGACCTGAAGGCTTTCTATGAATACCACTCCATCCTGATGGAACCATGGGACGGCCCGGCAGCACTGCTGTTCTCCGACGGACGCTATGCCGGCGGAATGCTCGACCGAAACGGTCTCCGACCATCGCGCTATACGATAACCCGGCAGGGCATGATGGTGGTGGCATCCGAGGTGGGAGTCATGGATTTCGACCCAGCCGATGTAGTGAGCAAGGGACGCCTGCAACCCGGCAAGATACTGCTTGTCGATACTCAGGAGGGCAGGATATACTACGACGGCGAAATCAAGGAACAGCTGGCCAAGGCACATCCATATCGCGAGTGGCTCAGCGAAAACCGTGTGCAATTGGAGAAACTGAAGAGCGGCCGTAGGGTGGAAAACTCGGTGCAGAACCTGGAACGCAGACTTGTTCAGTTCGGATATGGACAGGAAGACATCGACCGCACCATCATCCCTATGGCTA
>CAMHPM010000273.1 GCA_946187025.1 uncultured Prevotellaceae bacterium | reverse complement strand
GAGGCCTTTTCTGTCATCGGCGAAGCTTCAATCGGTATAAGCACCAAGCGGGTCGTCTTCTGGAACATCAATGGGTTCTGGAACAGCCTCTTCTCCATGCTAAAAGACATGGAGCATACTGGAGTAGTAAACAAACCGCTCGATAAATATATGTCGGAGGCATCAACACTCGAAGAGTTGATAAAGCAAATAAAAAACATTTAATATATATGCGTAAGATTATAGGAATAGGTGAGACCATAATGGACATCATCTTTAAGAACGGACAACCAACGGCAGCAGTGCCCGGAGGGTCGGTTTTCAATTCTGTCATCTCCCTGGGACGACTCGGGCTGAACGTGACGTTTATAAGCGAGACAGGCAATGACCGTGTGGGACGAATCATACTCGATTTTCTTGCCGATAACGGCGTGAACAATGAAAATGTATGTGTGTATTTCGATGGCCGGACTCCTATTTCACTGGCATGGCTCAACGACCAGAACGATGCTAACTACGAATTCTACAAGGACTATCCAAAGGCACGTCTCGACGTGATATGGCCACGAATAGAACGTGATGATATTGTTATCATGGGTTCGTATTTTGTACTTAACCCTGTGTTGAGAAGCAAAGTCCTCGAATTCCTCCGCTATGCAAAAGAACGTGAAGCCATCATTTATTACGACTTCAATTTCCGTAACAGCCACAAGGCTGAGGCAATGAAACTGTATCCGGATATTCTCGAGAACCTGGAGTTTGCCGATATAGTCAGAGGTTCGACCGAAGATATCGAAAACATGTTTGGCGATAATGACCCAGACCGTGTCTATCACAAAGAGATTGATTTCTATTGCAAGAACATGATTTGCACTGATGGTGGACGCAGTGTACGACTGATTTCGCCTCAGATTACGAAGGATTACGCAGTGAAGCAAGTACCAACAGTGAGCACTATAGGTGCAGGCGACAACTTCAATGCAGGTATCGTATTCGGACTTGTACGTGAAGGAATAACAAAAGATAACGTGCGGAACCTCAGCGAAGAGCAGTGGGACAAGATTATGAAGCCGGCCATAGACTTCTCTGCACATGTCTGCCAAAGTCTCAACAACTCTATATCGAAAGACTACGCACAAAACTACACCAGCACTCAGCCTAAGACATCTTTATTTGATTGAATCACAACACACATTATAATATAGTAAGACATTTCCCATAACACGACTATGAGAGTATTTCAGAACGTATCGGATATAGGCGATCTCCGCACAGCCCTTGATGAGGCTTTCGAGATAAAAAAAGATCGTTATAAGTATTCCACAATCGGCAAAAACAAGACCTGCCTGCTCATATTCTTTAATAACAGCCTGCGCACCCGTCTCAGCACTCAGAAGGCAGCTATGAACCTCGGTATGAATGTCATCGTTCTCGATGTGAACCAAGGTGCATGGAAGCTCGAGACCGAGCGCGGTGTGATAATGGATGGTGATAAGAGTGAACACTTGCTCGAAGCCATACCTGTTATGGGGTGTTATTGCGATATCATCGGTGTACGCAGTTTTGCCACATTCCAAAACCGTGCCGACGACTATGAGGAGAAAATACTCAACCAGTTTATTCAATATAGTGGCAAGCCGGTCTTTTTTATGGAAAGTGCCACTGTACACCCTTTGCAAAGTTTTGCCGACCTCATTACTATCGAGGAATACAAACGCAACAAGCGACCGAAGGTGGTTCTCTCATGGGCTCCTCATCCAAAGGCGTTGCCGCAAGCAGTGCCAAATTCATTTGCGCAATGGATGCGTGCTGCCGATGTTGATTTTGTTGTGACACATCCCGAGGGATATGAACTCGACCCGCAGTTTGTTGGCGATACAAAGGTAGAATACGACCAGATGCGTGCATTCGAAGGAGCCGACTTCATCTATGCCAAAAACTGGAGTTGTCCCGGAGTGACACGTCCTGCAGATTATGGACGAGTGTTGAATACCGATCGCTCATGGACTGTTGACGACCGCCACATGGCTGTGACCAACAATGCTTTTTTTATGCATTGTCTGCCTGTACGCCGTAATATGATTGTGACCGATTCGGTAATCGAGTCGCCTACAAGCATAGTAATACCCGAAGCCGCAAACCGTGAAATTTCAGCACAAGTAGTGTTGAAACGTATGATTCAATCACTATAAAGCAAGGCAAATTATCACTTTTCTGAACATTTGCTTTGTCATATCAAAGAAAAATTGTAACTTTGCAGCGCAATAAGAGAGGTAAAGAGAGTTCCGATATTTCGTCACGTAAGTAGGAGATATTGGAATTCTTGTTCTTTTCTGCGCGTACTTTTACAATATTTATTGATAACAATATTAAACAAACGTAACCATGGCATATATGTCACGCGAAGGCTATGACAAGATCAGAGCCGAAATAAAACAACTCGAAGAGGTAGAACGTCCGGAGGTCATCCGCCAGATACAGGAAGCTCGCGAGAAGGGTGACTTGAGCGAGAATGCAGAATATGATGCTGCAAAGGAAGCACAAGGTAAGCTTGAAACAAAGATTGCAGAGCTGAAAGCTATTCTGGCCGATGCAAAAATAATTGATACTACCAAAGTACAAACCGACACCGTGCAGATTCTCTCACGTGTGGAGATGAAGAATGTCAAGACCGGAATGGTTATGACCTATACCATTGTGAGCGAGAGCGAGGCCAACCTGCGCGAAAACAAGATATCGGTGGCTACACCTATTGCACAGGGACTGCTCGGTAAGAAAGTCGGTGATATTGCTTCAATCAAGATTCCTCAGGGTGTCATCGAACTTGAGATTACAAATATATCAGTATAATAAGGATATATATATCAGGATAATAAGGATATAATAAAATACTTTTAATCTCCAAATATTAGTTATGGCAACCATATTTACACGTATAGCTCAGGGTGAGATACCAAGCTACAAGTGTGCGGAAACCGATGAGTTTTATGCTTTTCTTGATATTAACCCATTGGTGAAGGGGCATACACTATGTATTCCTCGCCGTGAAGTTGATTATATCTTTGATATGGACGATGATGAGATTGGTCGATTCCAGCAGTTTGCCAAGCATGTGGCTCAAGCTATCAAGGCCGCATTCCCATGTGTTAAGGTGGGTGAGGCTGTGCTGGGACTCGAAGTGCCTCATGCACATATCCATCTCATTCCGATGCAGTCGGAGCGTGACATGAATTTTAGTAATCCTAAGCTGCAGCTTCCGGCAGAAGAGATGCAGCAGGCAGCCGATGCAATCTACAGGGA
>CAMHPM010000272.1 GCA_946187025.1 uncultured Prevotellaceae bacterium | reverse complement strand
AAGCGGTCGAAGATATCCTTACGGTCCCACTGCACGGCAATCATCATGCCATACGACATGCCTTCGGTACGCACGTCGTGGTTTTTAACGTCGGAGATATAAGCCATAGAGTCGCCCACCTCGAAATAACACTTGTGAGGCCCGGTAAACACGTTGTCGAATGCTTCCTGCACTTTCTTGTCGATGTCTTTCTGCTTATAGCCCATCTCGAGGAAATAGTTGCGATAGGTCTTGGTGGTGAATGCACCTTCTTGTGAACGAGGCGGTTCCTGCTGACGGCCGAATCCGCCAAAGCCTCCGAATCCGCCAAACTGCGCCATAATAGGCATACTGGTCATAATGAGCAGAATGAACGTTAAAGTTTTAGTTTTCACCATAATTGTTGTTTGGTATTAGAGTTAACTCCCCCATGTCCGGGCGAATGACGCCGACATCATGAGGGAGTGTAAATATGAGTTATTTGTTTCTTCTGATATATGCTATCGTGTCGCCCTTGCGCACCTTCTTGCCTTGGCTTGCGACGATTTCGACGAGCTTGCCGCCAAGTGCTGCCTTGACTTCAAGTGTCTGTCCGTATTGGTTTTGCAGGTAGCAGAGGCGGTCACCTTCTTTATATTCGGTACCGATGGCTGGGTCGATGCTCTTTGCACCTTCGCTTCCACCACCTACTTCATACATCACGGTTCCGTTTTCAGGTGCTATGATGGCATCTGCCTCGGCGTGCTTGTATGCTGCCACTTCCTCGAGCGAGAGGTTGCCGCCCTTCTGCAGTTCCTTGTCCTTGGCTGCCTGCAGGTCTTTGAGGAAACGCTCCTTGGCAATACCGCTCTTGTAGTCGCGATACTGGCTCTCGTGCATGGCAAATTCGAAGAGTTCTTCGTCGTCTTCGCCACGCTCCCATCCGTTTTGTTTCATCTCCTCGATGAATCGTGGCAGGTCGTCAGGATAGTTGGATTGTGGGTCAACATCGGTGAACTCATAGCCTTTCTCCTTTGCCAGTTCGATGATTTCTGGTGCTACAGGGCCAGGCAGTTTACCGCTCTTGCCGAGTATCATGCCCCAGATGCTTTGGTCCATCATGGTGTAGCGTGGCTTGCCCATCGACTCGGTGAGGAGGTTCATGAGTGCTATGTTCTTCACATATTGTGAGAACGGAGTTACGAGTGGTGGATAACCCACACGCGGCCATACGTATGCCACCTCGTTGAACAGGCGTACGAGCAGTGCATCTTCGCTCAGCGGCTCTTCGCCTTTGCCACGGCGGTTGTTGTTGATGGCATCCATCACGCCCTTCAGGTCGGCCATCATACTTCCCATCATTCCGCCTGGCAGTCCGCATCCGAGCAGGAGCGACGACATGAGTTTGTTCGACGGGTTCATGAAGTAGCCGAGGAAGTCGTCGATAAACTCTTGAGTGAGCTTACGTGCTTCCATATATGCATCCATATTGATGTCGGCCACCTCGAAGCCGTAGTTCTTCAACATGCTTTGCACCGAGATGATATCTGGGTGAACCTTACCCCACGACAGAGGTTCGATAGCTGTGTCTATAACGTCGGCACCATTCTTGCACACTTCGAGTATGCTTGCCATCGAGAGGCCCGGGCCGCTGTGGCCGTGATATTGTATGATGACCTCGGGGTGCTTTGCCTTGATCATGGCCACAAGCTTACCCAACATTGCCGGCTGACCGATTCCTGCCATGTCTTTCAAGCAGATTTCGGGTGCACCGGCTGCGATGAGTTGCTCGGCTATGTTGGCATAGTATTCGGCTGTGTGTATCGGGCTGGTGGTGATGCAGAGTGTTGCCTGCGGTGTCATGCCGGCTTCGAGTGCATACTTGATTGATGGTATGATGTTGCGTGTGTCGTTCAGTCCGCAGAAGATACGTGTGATATCGACTCCTTGTGCATGTTTCACGTGATACATGAGTCGGCGCACATCGGCCGGAACTGGGAACATACGAAGCGCGTTGAGTCCACGGTCGAGCATGTGGGTCTTGATTCCAACCTCGTTGAACGGCTTTGTAAATGCGCGCACAGCTTTGTTTGGATTCTCGCCGTAAAGCAGGTTTACCTGCTCGAAGGCACCACCGTTGGTCTCAACACGGGAAAAACATCCCATCTTGATTATCACAGGGGCAATACGCTCCAGCTGGTCTTTCCTTGGCTGGAACTTGCCACTCGACTGAAACATGTCTCTATACACGAGACTGAACTGAATCTTTCTCTTTTCCATATAGTGTCTTTTATTTTATGTTTTCGTTTACAAAGGTAGGTAATAATTATTAAGCGGGCATTACAAATGGACAATTATTTGTAGTGTGGGCCTTGTTTTTTCTCAATTTGGGTGCATTCTGCCCTGTTGAGTTTGAAATGTCGGTGTCAGTTTTGATGTCGGTATCAGAAACCAAGTGCAATGCTGAGCGACATTTTGTTTTGCGATGTGTCCGAGCCATGCTGACCTCGATACAGATTGTGGTCGATGAGTCCCCACGCATACGAAGCATTTACCAGCACGTGCCTTATACGTATGCCACATGCCAGCTCAGCCTGTGCATTGTATGCTTTTGGCCAGCCGTCGTGTCCATATCGTATATGGTCGAGTTCGTATTGGTGCCGATACGGATAGCCGTTGGAGTCGTATTCCCACCGCCAGGCATCGTCGTTGGTAAAACTGCCACGTATGGACCAATTGAGGCCAAGACCTCCATGCAGGTTGAGGGCCACACTACGCGACAGCCACACATTGATGTTGGCGTGCAATGGTACGTAGAGACAATATTCAGTAAAGTTATCATACCCCATGTCGTGGCTGTCAGACATATATATTTCAAACATGGCACCGGTATATAGTCCCAGTCCGTTACGAAATCGTGGCGTAAATGCAAGTCCTACCTGGAAACCATGGAGGTACCTGTCGGTGCGTCCCCACAGGTTCTCATGTATGGTCCGTCCATCCACCTTCGATATCCATTGTTTGTTGACATATCCCGCTACCAGAGCAATGTTGTCATCAACCGAATCGGGATCTAAGAACTGAGCGTGCAGTCTTGCCGGCATGTTTGTCATGAAGGCAACAAGCAGAGCATACAATATGTTTATTATTTGTTTCATAACATCGAAGTACAACCTGGTTTAATAGTAATGTTATAAATAACAATCTTTATATATATAATAAGGTGTGGTATGTTGTTTGTTTACGACTCCGCACTCGCGGACTTAAGGCTTAAACTCCATGGACTTAAGGCTCCAACTCCATGGACTTAAGGCTCCAACTCCATGGACTTAAGGCT
>CAMHPM010000271.1 GCA_946187025.1 uncultured Prevotellaceae bacterium | reverse complement strand
GTTCTTGCGGTCCACGGTGATGAAATACTGTGGAGTGAATACAGGGAACTCGGTCAGCACGGTCTCTATCTGCGAAGGGAACACGTTCACACCACGTATGATGAGCATGTCGTCGCTTCGTCCAAGTATCTTGCCGAGGCGCACTGTGGTACGTCCGCACTCGCATGGTTCGTAGATGAGGTGTGTGAGGTCGCGTGTGCGGTAGCGCAGTATCGGCATGGCTTCCTTGCAGAGCGATGTGAACACCAGTTCGCCTTCCTCGCCCGGTGCCACCGGTTCGAGTGTCTCGGGGTCGATGATTTCGGGGTAGAACATGTCTTCGGCCACGTGTGTACCGTTCTGGAACTGGCACTCGCCACCCACGCCCGGTCCGCACATCTCGGTGAGTCCGTAGATGTCGATGGCCTTGATGTGGAGTTTCTTCTCCAGTTCGCGGCGTATGCCCCATGTCCAAGGCTCGGCACCGAAGAAGCCGACCCTCAGTTTCAAGTCTTCAGCCTTTATGTCTCTGCTCTGTTCTATCACTTCGGCCAGTCGCAGTGCGTAGGATGGTGTGCAGCATAATGCAGTCGTGCCGAGGTCCTTCATGAGCATCACCTGTTTCTCTGAGTTGCCCGACGAGGTAGGAAGCTGCACGGCTCCGCAAAGTCCGGCACCGTCGTGTGCGCCGAGTCCGCCGGTGAAGAGTCCGTAGCCGTAGGACACCTGCACCACATCGCCCGGACCTATATCGCCCACAGCCATGACGCGAGCCACACATTCGGCCCACATCTTCAGGTCGTTCTCGGTATATACTCCAACCACTGGCTTGCCGGTGGTTCCGCTCGATGCGTGTATTCTGCGTATCTCGCTCTGCGGCACTGCCTGCAGGCCGAACGGATATTCGTCGCGGAGGTCGTACTTCGTGGTGAACGGCAGTTTGGTGATATCATCGAGTCCTCGGATGTCCTCGGGTTTCACACCCATCTTGTCCATCTTGCGGCGATAGAACGGCACCTTCTCATAGCATGTCTTCACGGTCTTGATCAGTCTCTCGCTCTGAAGAGCGCGCATGTCCTCGCGCGACATGCATTCCATTTGTTTGTTGTAAATCATGGTTGTGTTGTTTATTGTGTTGGCATTAAAAGTATAGTCTCGTTATTTGAACCTCACCACAATCGTCACCTTCATTGGTGTCGGTTGTCCGTTGCGTCGCCCCGGTGTCCACTTAGGCATGGCATGCACCAGCCTTAGTGCTTCGCGGTCGAGTGAGGGGTCAACACTCTTGACCACCTGTGCCCCGCCTGCCACGGTTCCGTCGGCTTCGATTGCCGCTTGCACAATCACGGAGCCTTTGATTCCATTCTCGGCAGCCACGACTGGGTATTTCATGTTCGTAAGCAGGTATTGTTGCATAGCTGCTTCACCTCCAGGGAATTGTGGCATCACGTCGGTCACATCCGTCAGGTCGGTACGTTCCGATACCGGTATTGGCTGCAGTTCGTCGAAGTGTCCTGTGCGCCCGTCGGGATTGTCGTTGTCCACTTGTATGTCAAGGCTCTTATTTCCGAAAAAAGCATATTTGTGGACATCAACGCCATCAGGTATCGGAAACCGCAACAACCCGCCACAACGGTCGAATGCGCCGTAGCCTATGCTTTGCAGACCACTTTTGGGCAGTCGCAATTCGTAGAGCTGACCTCCGAAGAATGCATGTTCGGGTATGCGGCTGATATGTGCATCAGTGAGGTCGAGCCTCACCAACCGGTGTTCCCTTGTCATGTCATTCAAGCATAGGATGTCGAGCGAGTCGAGAGGTCCGCTCACAATCAGGTTGTCGCAATCTATTGCATCCTTTTGTCGGATTACATCGGCCAGCGTTCCTGCTTGTTGTGTTACGACATTACAGCTCTTTGCTTCGCGAAATACAGCTACGAATTCTTTCACATCGCGGCCGTTGAACTTGTATCCCGATAGCTCTGTAGGGTCGGACGACGGGTCGTTGCCATAATCCTGTGATGTCCCCAACACCAGTTCTTCACCGCTTCTCAGTTTGCGACCGATATTGTCGGTTAGGAAGTGTCGGCTCATATCTTGTCCCGGAATATAGTCGGCCTTACGCACAAAACCATCTAACACATATCCTGCCACAGGATATGCAAACAAGAGGCACTCATAATCGTGGAAAAGCTCCGACTTTAAGTCTGCCTGCATCTCTGTCTGCGTCCCGAGTGTAGCCTTCTGCACCACAGCCTTATCGCGGAACGCATCGGTTGATGTCACGTCAATCCACACGCGTCCCATCTGTGCAGGCTCAGCTGTCAGCTTCACGTGAAAGTCATGGTATGACTCTCGTGATATATTTTCCATGAACATACCTAAAACTCCGAACAGTTCGAGTTGTGCAGACACTGATGTTGATGTGAGCACAAGCAGCAGGATAAAGAGCAGTCGTTTCATAGTCAAACTGATTGTTGTATTCCTGCATCGAATGCCTTGAGATTAGCTTCGACCACTGCTTCGCCTTTGCGTGCGAAGACGGTGCTGATGGCTTGTCGCAGTTGGTCCACACCTATTATATTAATATAAGGTGCGGCCATTCCGAGGAGCACCATGTTCGAGCTTCGTGCATTGCCTGCCTCGTGTGCTGCCTGTTCGATGTCGAGTTCCACCACGTGTGGCAGCTTGCTGTATGCCTCGGCCAGTTTGTCGGCCTCCGGGTAGTCGGGTATGTTGACAAATGGTTGGTTGCTGGTCACCACCACTCCGTCTTGTGCCAGATATGGCAGGTAGCGCAGTGCCTCCATCGGCTCCATGCTGATGATGAGGTCGGCTCCGCCCAGTGGAATGAGGTCGGAGTAGATGGTGTCGGTCGAGAGTCGCAGGTTGGACTGCACGTCGCCTCCGCGCTGACTCATTCCGTGTACCTCGGCTTGTTTCAGGTTGACGCCTGCCTGTGTGGCTGCCTCGCCTATGATGGTTGCGATGGAGAGGATGCCTTGTCCGCCCACACCGCATAGGATTATGTCTTTCTTCATATTTAAATAATACCCTCTCTGTCCTTCGGACATCTCCCCCTTTATGGGGAGAGCTATCCAGTTTTAAAGGGTGTTGTTAATAATTCTGTTATTTATTTTATTTCCCGCATGGCCACCCTCCCCATAAAGGGGGAGGGTTGGGGAGAGGGTCTGCTATTTCTTCTTCTCTCTTGCATGTCGTGCGGCGGTCTGTATGCATTCGCGTCGTGGAATGATGACAGACGTGCCTTTATAATTGATTTCCTCACGGATGATGCGGGTAATTTCGGGCATGTTCTTAGGCA
>CAMHPM010000270.1 GCA_946187025.1 uncultured Prevotellaceae bacterium | reverse complement strand
GCTGCATCGACTTCTAATGTAAATGTTTCATTTATTTCATTTATTGCTTTCTTGCTTTCTTACTTCCTTGCTTCTTTGCTTTGCTATCTCTTTCGCCCTATCCCATTTCTCTTTCTGCGCACTCACAAATCAGTGCCGCCACAGCCATGTCGGCAGCTATGTCTGCAGCATTGCAGTTGTGCAGTCGTTACAATTGCGAGAATAACACATACAAAATGGAACGAAATTACACTTTTGGTCGGTAAAACATACGCAGAACCATTATTTTTTACTACTTTTGTAGTCGATAAATCGACTCACCATCAAACAAGATGAATACACTGCGAACCATCGACTTCAAGGATTTTCCCACCGACGAACGCTTCACCCAGATTGAAGGCAAACTCTTCATGGCCGACAACCTCGACTCCGACATAGAGCACCACCAATCGTCGGCCGGCGTAGAAGCACCCGTGCAACTCGCCATGACCCTCATCGTGATATGCGTGCAAGGTTCTATGCGACTGAAAATCAACCTCAACGAATATCTGCTCGAACCCAGCATGGCATCAACCCTGCTGTCGGGCTCATTCATGCAGATAATCAATGTCAGTACCGATTTCCGTGGAGTGATTATTGCCATTGCCGACAATTTCATGAACTACAGCGAAGACGTGAAAATGAGTATGGCCATGCACCGCCACACCAGCGAGATGCCATGCTACACCCTCGACAAAGACAAGCTCGACGAGGTACTCGAAGTGTATCGCATGATGCGCAAGAAGCTGAGCGACAAGACCTTCAGCTACCGCCAGCAGGTGGCACGCGCCTATCTCGACATACTCAAGTTCAACGGTTTCCACGAGTTCTACACCCACACCCGGCAGGAAGTACGCCCCGCAGCACGCAGCCGCAAGGACGACCTGCTCAAGTCGTTCATTGCCGAGGTGCAGGAAAACTACCGTCGCGAGCGGCAGGTCACATTCTACGCCAGCCGTCTGTGCATCAGCCCCAAATACCTCTCATCGGTCATCCACGACATGAGCGGCAAGCACGCCACACAATGGATCGACGAATACGTGATACTTGCAGCCAAGGCTATGCTCAAAAACTCGTCACGATCAATCAAAGAGGTATGCACCGAACTCAACTTCCCAAACCAGTCGATGTTTGCAAAATACTTCAAGCAACACACCGGCATGACACCAAAAGAATACAGAAACAAAGAATAGACACACAATGGATTGCATCAGAATACACCCGGCCGACGATGTGGCCGTTGCCCTGCGCGACCTCAAGGCAGGCGAGCACGTAAGGATAGACAATACCGACATCACCCTGCAGGCCGACATCCAGCGCGGCCACAAGCTCATGTTGCACGACATGCCGGCAGGAGCCGACATAACAAAATACGGTTCACCCATCGGACACCTCACTGCCGACAAACACACAGGCGAACTGCTCGACCACAACCAGCTCAAGACCAACCTGAGCGGAACACTGAAATACGAATACCATCCGGTGGCCGACACCCGCACCCCTGCATCCGTCGCCGAGACGACAATACAAGCCTACCTGCGCCAAGACGGACAGATAGGCATACGCAACGAATTGTGGATCGTGCCGACAGTGGGATGCGTCAACGGCATCTGCCAGCAACTCGCCACACAGATGCAAGCCTGGCTCGCCACACAACCCGACTCCGACATACGAGTCGTAGCCTTCCCCCACAACTACGGATGCTCACAACTATCCGACGACCACGAGGCAACCCGCCTCATACTGCGCGACCTCGTGCTACATCCCAACGCCGGCGGAGTGCTCGTGGTGGGACTGGGATGCGAAAACAATCAGCCCGATGCCTTCCGGCAACTACTCGGAAACTACGACACCAGCCGCATACGCTTCATGGTGACCCAGCAAGTCGAAGGCGACGAAATAGAGACCGGACTTGAAATCCTGCACCAGATTGCCGCCATCATGCAAGCCGACCGCCGCACCGAAGTACCTATATCGCGCCTGCGCATCGGACTTAAATGCGGCGGCAGCGACGGACTGTCGGGTATCACCGCCAACCCACTGCTCGGCCGCCTTAGCGACTGGCTCACATCATGCGGCGGTACGACCGTGCTGACCGAGGTGCCCGAGATGTTCGGAGCCGAGACACTGCTCATGTCACGATGCACCACACGCGAGCTGTTTGACCAGACAGTCGATATGGTCAACGGCTTCAAACAATACTTCCTGTCACACGGCGAACCAGTAGGCGAGAATCCAAGCCCGGGAAACAAAGCCGGAGGCATCAGCACACTCGAAGAAAAAGCACTGGGTTGCACACAAAAAGCCGGCAACAGCCCAGTCTGCGGAGTGCTACGCTATGGCGACCGCATCAGCCAGCCAGGACTCAACCTCCTGTGCGCACCAGGCAACGACCTCGTGGCCAGCACCGCACTGGCTGCTGCCGGATGTCACATCGTGCTCTTCACCACCGGACGCGGAACACCATTCGGCACATTCGTACCTACACTCAAAGTGAGCACCAACACCGACCTGGCACGGCGCAAACCCACATGGATCGACTTCAACGCAGGACGGCTGGTAGAAGGCACATCCATGGACGACATGCTCACACAATTCATACAACAGATAACAGACACCGCATCAGGACAACCCACATGGAACGAGCGCAAAGGCTATCAGGAAATCTCGATATGGAAAAATGGAGTAACCCTATAAGACAATATTGCAACAGCCACGGCTACGAACGCATGGACCTGAAAACCATCATGTTCGACATGGACGGCGTGCTGTTCGACTCCATGCCCAATCATGCCTGGGCGTGGCATAAAGCCATGGAGTTTTATGGTCTCGACCTGCCCGAAGCCGAGGCATTCATGCACGAGGGCCGCACAGGAGCCGGCACCATCAACATCGTCACCCGCCGCCAACTGGGCCGCGGAGCCGATGCCGACGAATGCGAACGCATCTACGAGAAAAAAAGCTTCTACTTCAACCAACGCCCCGAGGCACGACGAATGCCGGGAGCACTCGAAGTAGTCACAGCCGTGAAACAATGTGGCATCACACCCATCATCGTCACAGGTTCGGGCACAAAAAGCCTGCTCAGCCGCATCGAAGAAAACTATCCGGGACTCTTCCACCACGAGTGGATGGTAGCCGCACGCGATGTCACCATAGGCAAACCCAACCCCGAGCCCTACCTCATGGGCATGAAGAAGGCAGGCAACCTCACCCCACAGCAGACGATGGTGGTGGAAAACGCGCCACTCGGCGTACAGGCAGGCGTGGCTGCAGGCTGTTTCGTCATC
>CAMHPM010000269.1 GCA_946187025.1 uncultured Prevotellaceae bacterium | reverse complement strand
TGGCCGCGACGCCATCGACATGTGCGCCGAACAGACATTCGACCTCATCTTCCTCGACGAGAACATGCCAGGACTGAGTGGCCTCGAGACACTGTCAATGATAAAAGAGACGGGAAGCACTACACCCATCGTCATGGTGACAAAGAGCGAGGAAGAGAACATCATGAACCAAGCCATCGGGTCGAAGATTGCCGACTACCTCATCAAGCCCGTCAACCCCAACCAGATATACCTCACCATAAAGAAACACGTACACAAACGCGACCTCGAGACCGAGGTGACCGACACATCCTACCGCCAGAACTTCGGGAAGATAGGAATGCAAATCAACGACTCCTACAGCCTCGACGAATGGAAAGACGTGTATCGCAAGCTCGTATTCTGGGAACTGGAACTGAGCAACACCAACAGCGAGATGACCGACATGCTCATGATGCAAAAGGCAGAAGCCAACCAGGGCTTTGCCAAGTTTGTGAGGAAGAACTACCTCGACTGGCTCTCATCGCCCGAGGCACGTCCGCTCATGAGCCCCGACATATTCAAGCGCAAGGTGTTCCCACTACTCAACGAGGGCGAGAAAGTGTTTCTCATCGTGTTCGACAACTTCCGATACGACCAGTGGCGCATCATCAGCCAGGAGCTGGCCGACGACTTCACGTTCGACGACGAACTCTACCTCAGCATCCTCCCAACCGCAACACAATATGCACGCAACGCAATCTTCGCCGGCCTCATGCCCGAACAGATTGCAAAGATGTTTCCCGACCTGTGGGTCGATGAAGACGAGGAAGAAGGCAAAAACCTGAACGAGGCACCACTCATCGAAACCCAGATACAGCGATACCGACGTCACGACACGTTCTCCTACACCAAGCTCAACAACTCAAACGACAGCGAACGCCTCGTAAACCAGTTTCACACACTTGCAAAAAACGATGTGAACGTGATTGTCGTAAACTTCATCGACATGCTGTCGCATGCCCGCACCGAGTCGCGCATGGTACGCGAACTGGCATCCGACGAAAACGCCTACCGCAGCATCACCCTATCGTGGTTCCGCCACTCGCCGATACGCGAACTGTTCACACTTCTGGCTGCCACCGATGCCAAGATAATCGTCACCACCGATCACGGGTCGATTCGTGTGAACAATCCAATCAAGGTCATTGGCGACAAAAACACCAACACCAACCTGCGATATAAGCTCGGCAAGAACCTCAGCTACAACGCCAAAGAAGTGTATGAACTCAAAGAACCTCACAAGGCACAACTGCCGGCACCAAACCTAAGCACACACTACATCTTTGCACAACGCGACGACTTCTTTGCCTATCCAAACAACTACAACTACTACGTGGGCTACTATAAAAACACGTTCCAGCACGGAGGTATCAGCATGGAAGAAATGCTCATACCACTCGTCACACTCGAAAGCAAACGGAAACGATAAGCCCACCCCATACCCTCAACATTCAACACTCAACCATCAACTTTCAACTTTCAACTTTCAACACTCAACCCTCCATGACACCAATCATAATATCATCGCTCAACAACATAACTGAAGCTGCCCATACATTCATCAGCCAAATGGGCACCGACACTCTTTTCGCCTTCTATGGCAAGATGGGTGCAGGAAAAACCACATTCATCAAAGCCCTGTGTCAGGAACTCGGAGTGACCGACACCGTCACATCACCCACATTTGCCATCGTAAACGAGTACCAGGATGCACGGCACCAACCCATCTACCACTTCGACTTCTACCGCATAAAGCGTCCGGCAGAGGTGCTCGACATCGGTTTCGAAGACTACACTGGCAGCGGACACCTGTGCCTCATGGAGTGGCCCGAACTGATTGAAGACTTCCTGCCCGACGACACCCGTCGAATCCAGATCGAAGAACAAGCCGACGGTACAAGGGTGCTGAGCGAAAAAGAGGCCTGATACCGGCATCTGCCACGTTTTTTATTGATAACACAGAAAGCAACCATAATCCACCATCTGCCATCATCTCATGCAAGACTTCATACACCTCCACACACATACACAATACTCCATCCTCGACGGCCAGGCCAGCATCCAGAAACTTGTTGACAAAGCAGTCAAGGACGGTCAGCGCGGACTTGCCATCACCGACCACGGCAACATGTTCGGCATCAAGGAATACTTCAACTATGTGAAGAAGCTGAAGGGCAAGAACCCCGACCTCGACTTCAAGCCCATTTTCGGATGCGAGGTCTATTGTGCCCGTCGTGGCAAACACCGTCGTGAGGAGAAAATTGACAGCAGCGGATGGCATCTCATCCTTCTGGCCAAAAACCTGCAAGGCTACCACAACCTCATCAAGATAGTGAGCCGCGCATGGGTCGATGGATTCTATTCGCGTCCACGCACCGACCATGCCGACATCGAGACCTACCACGAAGGTCTCATCTGCTGCTCGGCTTGTATAGGCGGTGAGGTACCGCGGAAGATTCTGGCCGGACACATCGACGAGGCAGAGAAAGCCGTGCAGTGGTTCAAAAATCTTTTCGGCGACGACTACTACCTCGAGCTGCAACGCCACGAGGTGAAGAACCCTACGCAACGAGCCAACCGCGAGACCTACGAGTTGCAAAAGATATGTAATGCCGAACTCATACGCATGGCACGCAAGTACAACATCAAACTCGTATGCACCAACGACGTGCATTTTGTCGATGAAGATAATGCCGAGGCCCACGACCGCCTGCTATGTCTGTCAACAGGCAAAGACCTCGACGACCCGAAGCGTATGCTCTATTCGAAGCAAGAGTGGATGAAGACCCGCGAAGAGATGAACGAAATCTTCGCCGACATACCCGAGGCACTGGCAGGCACCATCGATGTGCTCGACAAGGTCGAAGTGTATAACATAAACCACGACCCGATCATGCCTAACTTCGACATACCGGCATCGTTCGGAACCGAGGAGGAATATCGCAGCCGCATCACCGAACAGGAGCTGTTCGACGAATTCACGCGCGACGAAAACGGCAACGTGATAATGAGCGAGGAAGAGGGTCTGAAGAAAATCAAGAAGCTTGGAGGCTACGACAAACTCTACCGCATCAAGTTCGAGGCCGACTATCTTGCCCACCTTGCCTACGAGGGAGCCAAGAAATATTACGGCGACCCTATCCCCGACAGCGTGGCGCAGCAGATAAAGTTTGAGCTCCACATCATGAAGACCATGGGTTTCCCCGGATACTTCCTCATCGTGCAGGACTACATCCGTGCTGCCCGCCAGGAACTCGGTGTGTGGGTCGGCCCAGGTCGTGGCTCGGCTGCCGGTTCGGTAGT
>CAMHPM010000268.1 GCA_946187025.1 uncultured Prevotellaceae bacterium | reverse complement strand
GTTTGGGCGGCTGGGTGGGGGTGGTGCTGACGTGTGGGTCAGTGCTTGCGGCCGAAATCGGCTGGTATTTCGCCCCACTCGTCGGTTTGCCATGTTTCGATGGGGTTGGAGTAGGTATTGTTGCGGAGCCACTGCTCGGCGCGTTCGATGATTTGGAAGAGTTGTTCGGTCTTTTCGTTGCGCTCGAGGTTGGTTTTGCAGTGTTTCTTCTTCACCCATGTGCGTGCCGTGTAGCTGTCGGAGTATATGGTCATGTCGGAGCCGTGGCGTTTGAGCAGGGCCAGTGCGTGTACAATTGCCAGGAACTCGCCTATGTTGTTTGTTCCATATACTGGCCCGAAGTGGAACACTTGCTTGCCTGATGGTATGTGTACGCCTCGATACTCCATCTTTCCCGGGTTGCCGCTGCACGCTGCATCGACACACAGGGCTTCGGCTGTGACTTTGCTGTCCATCTGTCTGTTGTGTGTTGGCGACTGTTGGTGTGACTACATGCGTTCTGGCATTTCGATGCCGAGCAGGCCCATTGCGTCGCGCAGTGTCTTGGCAACAGTCTGCGAGAGCAGGAGGCGGAATTGTTGTTTCTGCTGGTCGGTTTCGTGCAGGATGCTGTGGTCGTGGTAGAACTGGTTGTATTCTTTTGTGAGGTCGTAGCAGTAGTTGGCAATGCCTGAAGGGCTGTAGTCGGTACCTGCCTGCCGCAGCACGGGTTCAAACTGGCGGAGCCGTTGTATGAGGTTGATTTCTTTCTCTTCGAGGCTGAGGCCGTCGGCACTGGCTGGTTGCATGCTTATTCCGGCTTCTTTGGCTTTGCGCTGCACCGATGCTATGCGTGCATAGGTGTATTGGATGAACGGACCGGTGTTGCCGTTGAAGTCTATGCTTTCGGCTGGGTTGAAGAGCATGTTTTTGCGTGCATCTACTTTCAGGATGAAGTATTTGAGTGCGCCCAGGCCGACCTTGCGTGCAATCTCGCGCACTTCTTCGTCGCTCAGGTCGTCGTTCTTGCCCATGTCTTGCATCATCTGGTAGGCGTCGTCAACCATCTTGGCCATGAGGTCGTCGGCATCTACCACGGTGCCTTCGCGGCTTTTCATCTTGCCCGATGGCAGCTCGACCATGCCGTATGAGAAGTGTACGAGGTCTTTTCCCCACTTGAATCCGAGTTTGTCGAGCAGTATCGACAGCACTTGGAAGTGGTAGTTCTGCTCGTTGCCCACCACGTATATCATCTTGTCGATGGGGTAGTCTTGGAATCTCAGTTTTGCGGTTCCGATGTCCTGGGTCATGTAGACCGATGTGCCGTCGCTGCGCAGAAGCAGTTTCTCGTCGAGTCCTTCGGGGCGCAGGTCGGCCCATACAGAGCCGTCGTCGCGACGATAGAATATGCCTTTGTCCAGGCCTTCCATCACTTTTTCTTTTCCTTCGAGGTAGGTGTCGGATTCATAGTATATCTTGTCGAACGAGACGCCCATCTTGCGGTAGGTCTCGTCGAATCCGGCATACACCCACTCGTTCATCTTGCGCCACAGGCTGCGCACTTCCTCGTCGCCTTGTTCCCAGCGCACGAGCATGGCGTGTGCTTCCTTGATGAGTGGTGCCTCTTGCTTGGCTCGTTCGGCTGCTGCCTCGGCATCCATGCCTTCGGCCACATATTGTGCGGCGAGTTGCTGGCACTCTTCTTTGTAGTGGCGGTCGAAGGCCACGTAGTAGTCGCCGATGAGGTGGTCGCCTTTCTTGCCCGACGATTCGGGTGTCTCGCCGTTGCCGTATTTAAGCCATGCAAGCATCGATTTGCAGATGTGTATGCCTCGGTCGTTGACGATGTTGGTCTTCACCACACGGTTGCCGTTGGCCTCGACGATGCGTGCCAGGGCCGAGCCCAGCAGGTTGTTGCGCACGTGGCCCAGATGGAGCGGCTTGTTGGTGTTGGGCGAGCTGTATTCAATCATCACGAGCGGTGAGTCGGCGGTTGGCTGACGGAAGCCGTAGTGTTCGGTCTGGCTTATGTCTTGCAAGAGTTGTACCCAGCAACGGCTCGTAATAACCAGGTTGAGGAATCCCTTCACCACGTTGAACGAGGCTACCACGTCGGCCAGGTTGGCTGTGAGGTACTGACCGATGTCGCTACCTGTCTGCTCGGGGCCTTTGTGCGATGCCTTGAGTAGTGGGAACACCACCACTGTCATCTGTCCTTCAAACTCGCTGCGGGTCTGACCCAGCTGCACACTACTCTCTTCGATGTCGGCGCCGTAGAGCGTCTTCACTGCGGCTTTCACCGCTTGCTGTATCTGTTGTTCTATATTCATCGTCGTTGTTTATATTCTTTTTTGGCCGCATTGCCGCATCTGCAAAAACGTAATAATCACGTTGCTTTGCGGCAATTCGGTGTGCAAAGTTACGAAGTTTTGGCGAATAATCAAGTATCTGGCAACGATAAAATGCAGTATGACCGCTTATTTCGGAAAAACGAGTGCGCACTCGCGGGCCTGAGAGCGCGCACTCGCGAGGTCGAGAGTGCGGAGTCGCAGGCCTGAGAGTGCGCACTTGCAAACGTGTACCTATAGGTACTTTGCAGTGACCGACCTTGCCGAATGCTTCATCTCTTCCGGTGTGCCGGTGAAAACCACCTCGCCTCCGTGTTCGCCGGCACCTGGTCCGAGCTCGATGATGTAGTCGGCCGAACGTATGATTTCGGTATTGTAGATGGTGTTACCCTGGTCAACCATGCGGTGGAACAAGGCCAGCAGCTGGTGGATATCTTTTGTGTGCAGGCCGTCGGTCGGTTCGTCGATGATGAAGAACGTGTGCTCTGTGCGAATATACGAAGCCAGCTTCAGCCTTCCCAGTTCGCCGCCCGAGAGTGTTGACAGCGACTGGTTGAGGTGCAGGTAGCCCAGTCCCACATCGGCCAGCGGTTGCAGCTTCTGTGCAATCGGTGTTCCGGCAAACACCTCGCAGGCTGCCTCGGCCGGGAGGTCCATCACCTCGGCTATGTTGTAGCGGCCGTAGTGGTAGGCCAGTGCCTCGGGCGAGTAGCGCAAACCGCCGCAAGCCTCACACTGGGTTTCTATGTTGTCCATAAACGCCATCTCCGACACCATCACACCCTTGCCGCCACACACCGGACATGCACCGCGGCCGTTGAACGTGAAATACTCTTCTTTCACCTTGTTGGTGCGGGCAAAGAGGCGGCGTATGTCGGGAGCTACGTCCATGTAGGTTGCAGGTGTGGAGCGCAGGCTCACACCTATGTCCTTTTGCGATATGTAAACCACATCGGCCTTGCGACGTCTCACCTCCTCCATCAGGCTGCTTTTGCCCGAGCCTGCCACTCCGCACACCACTCCGAGCACACCCAGCGGGATATCCACCGACACGTCCTT
>CAMHPM010000267.1 GCA_946187025.1 uncultured Prevotellaceae bacterium | reverse complement strand
GCTGTCGGCGTCGAATGGTTGTCCGTCGCTGCGGCTGATGGTGAGTTTTACATGTTCGGGTGCAGGTTGCATTCCTTCGGCTGCAAACATGTAGTTGAATCCGTCGGCGTCGTTGTAGTGGCGTAGCAGATTCTACGACATACGAGGCGATGTATGTGCGTTCGCCCTCTGAGCCAAGTCCCCAGCATAGTTCGTAGCCGTCGTGTTTTGTCACGATACCGCATTTCCCAGTCTTTTCATCGCGGTTGCGATGCACGTCCCATTCACCTATGTTGGTATATTGCCGCCCGCTTTCGTCGGTCACACTGAGGTCGCTGATGGTGCTGCCGTTCATGTTGCCGACAACTACATACACCTCGGTGCCATCCGAGTCGATGCTCATGTGACGTGTCTCGGTGATGTATGCATCGCCGCCGGGTGTCAGCATCACTCGGATGTTGAGATCGTGCAACTGCTGCATGGCTGCCATGATGTAGCACCACGCTGTCAATACAAAAGAAAAGGCAGTACGCATGGTTGTTTGTAAGCGATGTCTATTTGAATGCCTCATCTAAGTTTGGATAGCTTTGTTTCTGAGGCTCGTCGGTCTTGAGATATTCCTTCTGCTTGAAGCTAAGTGCGGATGCTACTATCGATGAAGGCCACTGACGTACCATCCGGTTCATCTTGGTGGCGGTGTCGTTGTAAACCATACGCGACAGGCGCACATGTTCCTCATATTCTTTCACTCCGGCCTGTGTTTCCTTAAACAGGTCGGCTGCCTTCAGGTCGGGGTATGCCTCGCCAATTGCGATGAGGCGTCCCATCACCTGTTGCAGCGCTCCTTGCTGTTCGTTCACGGCTTCAGGGGTGTTTACGCTTTCGCCGCGGCGCTGTTCGATGACCTTTATGAGTGTTTCCGACTCGTGCTTGGAGTATTGTGCAGCTGTTTTGGCAAGTGCCAGCAGTGCATCCCAACGTGAGTTGAGCTGTACCTCTATCTGGCTGAGGGCATTCTTACACATCTCGTCGAGGTTGACGAGCGAACGTTGTGTGTTTACGAAGTAGAGCAGGATGACTGCCACTACAACTACTGTGATGATGATTGGTGTTGACATTATCTTCTTCTTTGTTGTTGATATTGTTCTATAGGATATTTTGCTTTGAAGTCGTCGAGCTTCTTGGTGAAGTAAGCCTTGAAGTCATCCCAACGATAGTATGGGTATTGGTCGGTATGTAGGTTGGCTATGGTTGTCTCCTTCTCGTTGAGCATTGCTTTCATGAGGATTGGGCCGTCGCCTTTCTTAGGGCGGTAGAATACCAGTTGGATGTTACATGCCATAGGGTATATTCGATAGTTTACCCAGTGTTGGTCGAGTGTTTCCATGTCTTCCCACACGATGCCGCAGTCGTCGAGTTCGAGCAGGCAGGCCAGTGGCATGACGCATATCTCGTGGCCGAATCGCAGGGTTGCTCCGTTCCAGCCTTTTTTCACAACACATGTGTCGGCTGTTGTGAGGATGTTTCTCAGCAGTTCGTCCTGGCTGAATGGCATCACGCTTCCTGTCTGTGGTGCTGCACCATATCCCAGATACCAGTCGATGTTTGTAATCTTCCATAGGTCGTAGAGTTCATCGTTGGTGAAGAGTGGCAGCAGGTCGATATCGGTGTCGTGGCTTTGCATGTTGGTTGCCACGTTGAAGATGCTGCGCATGAAACTGCCGGCATTGAGGCTGTCGGCTACATACTTCTGGTCGTTGAAAATGAGGCGTGAGAAGCGTTCTGGGTGTGTGTAGCGTTGTTTGGCTGCATTTACTTCGCGTCCGCGATTTCCGTTGTCGTTCTGCTGGCGTACAACTCCGCTGAATCCTTTGTTCAGGTAGTATTGTAGCGATTCGCTTACGTCGTTGTGTATTTTGGCCTTGGGGTTGTAGGCTGCTATTTCTTCACACTCGGCTGTCATCGAGAGTATGCATCGTATCACGACTGTGCTTCTTGCATCAACTTCGGCGTTTCCGCTGAATATCTCGGGGAAATGCTCGGTCATGCGTCGGCCAATGCCATGGTGCTGTCGTTCGCCGACGGTTGTGAGGTCGCCCAGTCGGCGCACTGTGGTAGGGTAGAAGCGCTCCAGGTCGGCCAGCAGTTGTTTGCCCTGAGCAGTGAGTTTGCCTTCGTTGTCGGCCTTGCGCAGGGTCCGGATTGGTCCCATGTAGTCGCCGTCGCCCAGCAGCCAGCGCGAGCCGTGGCGTCCGTAGTGGCTCATGTAGAATGGCTCGTAGCCCTTTGGTGCCTTTGCCAGAGGTGCTACGGGGTCGAGGTAGGCCAGATAGTTACTGCCAGCAAGGCGTGGCAACTTGCGGATTTCGTCACGAGCCGTAGGTTGTGTCTGAGCCATTGCGGTGAGTGTTGCTGCTACGGCAAATGTAAGGATTAATGCTGTTTTTTTCATCTTGTCAATGTGTGTGGTATTAATTGTATTTGAGTGCAAAGATACGAAAGATTTTACAACCAACAATTGTTTTCCTTGTTTTTATTGTTTTGATGGTCAATCTTTACGCACCAGTTCTACAAAGCTGTAGGGGTGGGCATGGCGGTCGTCTGCCGGGAAGTCCTGTCGCGACAGTTCGGTCCACTGGTCGTAGTTGATTTCTGGAAACCATGCGTCGGCATCGGTCGGTGCATCATCTACGATAGTTAGGTATAGCTTGTCGGCCAGAGGCAGTGTCTGCCGATATACGTATGCTCCGCCGATGAAGAACACTTCTTCGTCGGGGTTGCACAGGTTGAGTGCTGCATCAAGCGAGTTGACCCATTCGGCTCCTTCGAGGTCGGATGGTACTTCGTCGGGCAGTGCCAGCACTATATTGCGACGACCTGGCAGCGGACGGCGTGGAAATGAATAGAATGTGTTGCGACCCATGATTATGGGGTGTCCCATTGTGGTTTCCTTGAAGTGGCGCATGTCGTTGGGCATGTGGTAGAGCAGGTCGTTGTTTTTGCCTATTGCAAAGTTCTTGGCTATTGCCACGATTATGGATTTTGTCATACTGATACGGTTGCTTTGATGTGGTCGTATGGGTTGTAGTTTTCGAGGGTGAAGTCTTCGAAGTTGAAGCTGAAGATGTCGGTCACGTCGGGGTTGAGGCGCATGGTAGGCAGTTGGCGTGGGGTGCGTGTCAGCTGCAGACGTGCCTGCTCAAGATGGTCGAGATAGAGGTGTGTGTCGCCTGTGGTATAGACGAAATCGCCGGGGTGCAGTCCGGTCACCTGTGCTACCATCATGAGCAGCAGGCTATAGGATGCTATGTTGAATGGCACGCCGAGGAATGTGTCGGCACTGCGCTGATAGAGTTGCAGGCTGAGGCGTCCGTCGGCCACGTAGAACTGAAACAGGATGTGGCATGGT
>CAMHPM010000266.1 GCA_946187025.1 uncultured Prevotellaceae bacterium | reverse complement strand
GTGAGTCAGCAGTCGCGGGGTCGTGAGTCAGCAGTCGCGGGGTCGTAAGTCCGCAGTCGAAAGTGGGAAGTATGCTTGGATTAATACTTACAGACACTTTATGTTGCATACAGATGCCATGATTAAATATATGGGCAAACAATATTATTACTGAAAAGGGGCTGTTATTGCATCATAATAAAATGTATTCGATATTGAAATAATACGTGTTTTGTATTGGAATAGGTTGTCTTTAATATTGAAACGGGGACTTTTTCTATATTAAAACGGGGCATCTTCTATATTGAAGCGGGGCTTTTTCTATATTGAAATGAGGCATCTTCTATATTGAAGATGCCCCACGTGTATATTTAAGAAGTATTGATTTGAGACAAAAAAGTATGAATCCGCTATTAGTGCAGGATGAAAAAGATGAGTTCGCGCATCAGGTCGGCATCTGTCGAGTTGCCCTTCTCTATTCCCTTCAACTTGGTGTCTGTCTCGCGCAGCTTTCCGATGATTTGCATTGTCTTCATTGCAGAATAGTTGCGCATGGTGTTCATGATTTCGTTCACTTGCCATGTTGTGATGCCAAGATGTTGAGCCAGTCCTTCTCTCGACTTGTCGGGCGAATAGTAGGCTTGCATCACCGACGCAAACAGGTTGAAGAGTATCGGTAATGTCACGAATGGCGGATTGGCCTTTGGGTTGGAATTGAAGTATGCAATTATCTGGTTTGCCTTGAACACGTCTTTGGCAACGATGGCATTTTTCAGTTCCCAGTTGTTGTATTCCTTACTGATTCCGATGTTGAGTTCAACCAGTTCGGGTGTTATGGTCGTCGTGTCTTTTGGTATTGCGATGATGAGTTTGTTGAGTTCGCCCACCATCCTGTTGAGGTCGGCTCCGATATATTCGGCCATGATCATACGAGCCGGGTTGTCGATTTGCAGATTGCGTTCGGCCAGATACTCGGTGATGAAACCAGGTAGCGTCGAGTCTTTCAATTTCTGGCTTTCATATACGACCCCTACCCTCTGAACTGCCGCTACCAGTTTCTTCCGTCGGTCAACATTTCCGTTTTTATGGCAAAGGACCAAAATTGTCGAATTTAGCGGATTTTGTACGTATTCTGTCAGTTCGTCGAGTTTTAACAAATTCTGAGCTTCTTTAACAATTACCACTTGATATTCCGACATCATCGGATAGCGTTTTGCGGTGTTGATGATGTTGCGCACGTCGGTTTCCTTCGTACAATAAATCACCATCTGGTTGAAGTCTTTTTCCTCTTCAGCCAATACACCTTCGGCCAGCGCATCGGATATCAGGTCGATGTAATACGACTCCTCACCCATGAGCAGATACACGGGCACAAACTCCCGCCGTTTAATCGATGCTAACACGTCTTTGTATGATAACCCGCCGATTGATGTCTTTGCCATGATTATTGATTTTTTATTGATGGTGCAAAGGTAAACAAAATAATTGAGATAGGGACACAAAAGAACTAAAAAGTTGTGTGTGGTAACTAAGATAAAACATATCGCGCTGTTGCATGGATAAAGATGGAGAGTATGAGGTTGGTGGAATCTGTCCGTAAAACGATTCAAACCCCAATCAGCCATCCGGCTCTGGTGCACAGATGTCAGTTTGGGGTTTGCAACGGCTCATACACAATCACAAACAGAGAATATGATGAGCCGCAGGTGAGTATGTCGCGGACATCACTGCTTTCGCTGTAGCAATCAGTATCCCATGCGTGATGTATCCACGGCCTTACGTTTTTTCTCCTTGTAGCTTCCAATCCTATACACAAGGCTTAGCGACACCGACGGTCGTGTTATCCACAGGTTCATGGAGTAGTCCTGATTCATGTAACGTGAGCGAGTACGAGCCTTGCTGTATGTGATGTTGTTGCCCGAGAGTATAAGGGTCCAGTTGTTGTCGGGCGTGGTGTAACGCATGGATGCATTCAGGCGAAACAACGGCTCGATGTCATATACACCCTGTATGGCCCTCGTCTGCAGAAACGGCGAGAGAGTGAGAGACAGATTATGTTTTTGTAGCAGACGTGCCGTGGTTGTGGAGCTTATTATCCATGTCAGCCGTTTGCGATCGAACGGAAGGTCGAAGAACTGTTTGCTCTTGTCGTTACGATAGAGCAAGCTGACAAGGCATTTGCCATTGAGCCAATTGCCTGCATTGAACTGAACCGACGACTGCAACGAGTAGGTATTCGAGAAATCGAAGTTGGTCTCCTTCATTATGACAGCCATCCGGTCGTCAGGCTGATACGGCAGCTGCACGAAATAGTCGGGTTGCAAACTTGCCATGGCAACAAAGTTGAATCGCTGGCGCCACATCCACATGAGGCTTATGTCGTAGCTCCTCGATGGGCGCAGGGTCGGGTTGCCCCAAATCTCTGAATAGACCGACGAGTAATAGACGCTCCCTATCGTGCTCCAATAGCTCGGATAGCTCACCTCTGAACTCAATGCAAAGTTGAAGATGTTATTATCATTTGCATTCCACACTGCTCCAAACATGGGATACATGCGCCAGTCGTCCCACAATGTGGCATGATAGTGTTCCGACGTGACAGTTGCCTCGAGGCTTATATCCGGAGTCAGCTGGCTGCTCACTCCACCATATATGCTGAATATACGCTCATCGTAATCCACGCTGCTGTTTCCGTCGTTCACCGGCAGGCCGTCGGCATCGGTGGTGGTCTGATAGCTGTTGTTGTTTGCAAACTGCATCTGCACACCATAGTTGATGCCCCACCCTTTGCCCAGCGAATGTTCCTGGTCGGCGGTGAATTGCCATTTGCCAATTCTCTGTCGGCTATCCACCATGATGTCGGTTTGTATATCGTACATCGAGCCGTACAGGTGTTGAACTCGCGGATTCTGATAGCTGGTATATGAGGCACCAAGCTGCAGGCCGAACGGAGCGACGTAGCTCATGTCGATGTTGTGCAACCAGTTGTGCTGATACGTCTTTTGCTTGGATTGTGTCGTACCCTCGGTGCTGTTCAAGGCATGTGTCGAAGTCCAGTCACCGGTATATGAAGCCGACAGACGGCTGTCTTCAGAAATGGCATAATCGATGCCGAGATGATATTTGTGTGTGATGCCTCGGGCATACCGGCGGGTCATGTCGTGATATTCCATACGGCGGTCGGCCAGCAGGTGGTTGGCATTGTGTTCCACTTGTCCGTACGACTCGCCGTCGTTAAACGAATAAGTGGCATCCACACTTACCGGTCCGTTGTTGTAAATCAGACTGCCACCCACCTGCCCCACTGCATAGCGGTTTTGCTGCCACGTGGCCTGCAGCTGTGCACTGACGTTGTGCTGCCCCATGTAGTCTTTGGTCACTATGTTTATTGCCATGCCCCTCACATGGTA
>CAMHPM010000265.1 GCA_946187025.1 uncultured Prevotellaceae bacterium | reverse complement strand
GCACACGCGGCCTCAGCCTCATTGCAGCCGCCATCGCAATCGCTGCCGTACCAGTCATAGCATACCAGCACTACACACAGATGCGCATCGAAGACGCATGGACAGTAGGTTTCCCTATGTTCCAGATCGACAAATACATATCGTGGAAACCGATGATGCCATTCGTCATCACCCCGTGCCTGCTCATCGTCATGGCAGTTGCAAAACGTCTGTTCGGACACAAACCATTGGTTTCCAAGCCACAGCTTCTCTCGGCAGCAGGTGCCGTCTGTGCCCTTGCAGCCATTGTGTCGGTAACATTATACACCGACTTCGACAACCCCAACTACCACACCGAGATGCGCATGTATCGTGCAGCCGACGAAGGCCGCTGGACCGATGTGCTGCAAGAAGCACACAACAACCCCACAGCACCGACACGCGAAATCGTGATGCTCAAAAACCTGGCACTCATCTACCAAGGCAACATAGGAGACTACATGTTCAAATACGACAACATGAGCATACCGCCCTACACCTACGACTCGCTCGCCGTACGCATGGTTCAGACCAATGCACCGCTCGTATATATGTACTATGCCCGACTCAACTTCGCCACACGCTGGTGTATAGAAAACGGAGTTGAAGGCGGATTCAACCCCGACGAATACAAGGTGCTGACACGCTGCGCACTCATCGCAGGCGAAATCGACCTTGCATCGAAATACATCAACATACTGAAGAAGACCATATATCACCGCGAATGGGCCAGCCACTACGAGCCGATGCTGGCCGACACCACCCTCATCAGGACAAGCGGAGAGTTTGACAACCAACGCGAATACTATGCACACTACCGTTCGATGCTCGACGGCGACGAAGGACTGGTGGAAATGTACCTGCTGCAATATTTCTCACAAACCCAGAACAAAGACAGCCGCCTGCTGCAAGAGACCACACTGGTATATGCCCTGCAGAGCAAAGACATACAACTGTTCTGGCCACGCTTCTTCCTCTACGCCCACCTCCATCCAAACCAGCCGATGCCGATACACTACCAGGAAGCAGCATATCTGTATGGCAACCTTGAACACGAAGTGGATATAAGCGGAATGCCGTTCGACGACGTGAAAATACGCCAGCGCTACGCATCATTCAACCAGATGTCGCAATCACTCATCACACAAGGCAAGAGCGTAGAGGAGGTGGGACAAATCATGAAACCCGCCTACGGCGACACCTTCTGGTGGTTCTACTTCTTCTGTCGAGGCATCAACTCATATTAACCATGAACCACACCAGCAAGCCACACATACCAAGCCTCGTCATTGCAGTCATCCTGCTTGCCAGCTGCGGACGCCCCACAGTGCCACAAACCTACGACACCGAGGCACGTCAGCCACGCATCATGCCCGACTACACCGATGTCACCATGCCGCCCAACATCTGCCCGCCCACATTCGTGGTGCTGGAAACAGGACGGCAAGCAGCCGTACGACTGTCGGCACACAACCAATCCTACACCTACGGCAGCGGCATGGACGTAGTGATCGATGCCACCGAATGGGCCACACTCACACAGGCAGCACGCGGCGGCAGCATCAAGGTGGAAGTATTTGTCGAAGAAGGCAACCGATGGAAATCATACCAGCCATTCGACATCAACATTGCCAACGACGAAATCGACCCATACATATCCTACCGGCTCATACCACCATCATACGTAGCCTACAACCACATGATGCTGGCCGAACGCAACCTGACAACCTACGGCGAAACCGTGTTCTACGACAACCAGGCAATCACCACCAAGCAAGCCGGACAATGCGTCAACTGCCATTCATACCAGAACTACCACACCGACCACATGCTCTTCCACATGCGACACAGCCATGCCGGAACAATAATAGTGGATGGTGACGACATAAAGAAAATAAACACAAAGACCGATTCCACCATCTCGGCCGGCGTCTATCCGTCGTGGCATCCCACACTCAACCTCGTGGCATTCTCGACCAACCACACTGGACAGACATTCCACACCAAGGACATCGCCAAGATAGAAGTGCAAGACACTAAGAGCGACATCATCATCTACGACATCGACCGCAACGCCGTCAGCACCGTAGCCAACGACTCCGACGAACTCGAAGTGTTTCCCACATGGTCGGCCGACGGACACACACTCTACTACTGCTCCGCACATTTCGAGCATGAATCCGACAGCCTTGTCGAAGACCGGCTCATCACACAATATCAAGACATAAAATACAACATCTACTCCAAGACATTCGACCCGCAGACACGGCAGTTCGGCCCGCGCCAACTCGTCTTCGACGCCGCATCCATCGGAAAAAGCGCCACCCTGCCACGCATCTCGCCCGACGGCCGCTACATGATATTCGCACTTGGTCCGTGGGGATGCTTCCACGTGTGGCATCCCGAATCCGACATACACATCATCGACCTCGACACACACTGCGCAGAGCCACTGGCCGAAATCAACAGCAAACGGTCGGAAAGCTACCCTTCATTCTCGAGCAACGGCCGATGGATCATGACCGCATCGAGGCGCGACGACGGCAACTACACACGCCCTTACATAGCATACTTCGACAAAAACGGGCACTGCCATAAGCCATTCGAGCTACCACAGCAAGACCCGCACCACTACCAATACCTCCTGTTCTCGTTCAACCGTCCGGAATTCATGTGCGAACCGGTGCCATACACCGCCGGTCAGTTTGCAGCCGAAGCACTCAAACCTGCAACCGACGCCACATACAACGGAAAGGAAAACGCCAAGGACACCGACAAACCAGCCGAGGAGAAACGGTTCACGACATTCTCTGAGACATCGTAAGACAAACCACACATGGCCGACATACCACATACCAAACGACAAGGCAGCAAGCAGACAGCAGCCACCATTGCAAAATGGACGCGACACATCATATTCCCCGTCGCGGCCTACATCATGCTTCTGCTCAACTCCGACTATCTCTACGAAGTTCAGGAACACGACCTCTTCATCGGCACCAGACAATTCATGACCGACATGCTGGCCACACCAGGAGGACTATGGTCACTGGCAGGCAGCTACCTCACACAGTTTTTCTACCATTCATGGCTCGGAGCACTGATGCTTGTCGCAATATGGACAGCCACCTATGCACTACTCATTTCCACGTTCAGGCTCAAAGGCATCCAGCAACTGTTTGCATGGATTCCAATCTGCGCACTGCAGATATCAGTACTCGACATCGGCTACTGGCTCTACTACCTGCAGATGCCCGGCTACTGGTTCTCACAAAGCCTGAGCTTCCTTGCCGCCACACTGCTCACATGGATTGCAACGACAATCATCAGGCACTGGTGGAAACACGACATATCGTGGGCCTTATTCATAGCAGCCTACTTCGCAACA
>CAMHPM010000264.1 GCA_946187025.1 uncultured Prevotellaceae bacterium | reverse complement strand
CACCGAGCCGCAAGCACACACCCCGGAACCACCCGACGTAAAGCATGGCAAAGTTAGCAAATAATTGTCAACCCGCAATTGATAATCGGCATTTTTTTAGCAAACGACTGCATTTTTTATGTTGAAACAAGCTTTTTTCGCAAATATTTATCAATAATCAATTGTCAATTATCAATTATTTCGTACCTTTGCACCCGCTTTTCGGAGCAACCGATAAAAAACAAACTCATTAAACAACTAAACAAAAATCATGAATCAGTACGAAACCGTTTTCATTTTAACTCCCGTTTTGTCTGACCAACAGATGAAGGAAGCGGTAGAGAAGTATCAGACTTATCTCACTGACAATGGTGCTGAGATCATCAACGTAGAGAATTGGGGTCTCAAGAAACTCGCCTACAACATTGAGAAGAAGTCCACAGGGTTCTATGCCATGATAGAATACAAGGCAGACCCACAGTTGATTGCAAAGTATGAGCTGCAGATGCGTCGCGACGAGCGCGTACTCCGCTACCTCACAGTAAAGAACGAAAAGTACGCTGCTCAGTATGCTGAAAAGCGTCGTAACCTAAAGAAGGAGGCATAATCATGGCAGCACAGACATCACAAGAAGTACGTTTCCTCACCCCGCAGACAGTGGACGTGAAGAAAAAGAAGTATTGCCGATTCAAGAAGAGCGGCATCAAATACATCGACTACAAGGACAGCGAGTTCCTCAAGAAGTTCCTCAACGAGCAGGGAAAAATACTTCCACGCCGCATCACAGGCAACTCACTCAAGTATCAGCGCCGCGTGGCACAAGCCGTTAAGCGTGCTCGCCACCTCGCACTGCTGCCATTCGTAACCGATATGTTCAAATAAAAAAAGGAGGAAAGACAATGAAAATTATATTGAAGCAAGACGTCCCAGGCCTCGGCTACAAGGACGAAATCCACACCGTGAAAGACGGATATGGTCGTAATTATCTTCTTCCTCAGCGCCTTGCAGTGCTTGCCACCGAGAAGGCAGTGAAGGCTCTCAACGAAGAACTCAAGCAACGCGCACACAAGCTCGCCAAAATCAAGGCCGATGCAGAAGAAGCAGCAAAACAATACGAAGGCATCACACTGCAAATCGAAGCACGTGTATCCGACGGACAAGCAATCTACGGTTCTGTTGGTCCTGCACAGATTGTTGCAGCACTCGCAGAGAAAGGCATCGAGCTCGACCCTAAGAAAGTGCTCACAAAGGGCGTAAAGGTGCTCGGACAGCACACCGCACTCATACAGCTCCACCGCGAAGTAAGCGTGGAAGTACCATTCGAGGTCGTTCCCGACGAGTCTTCACGCAAAGCAATCGAGGAAGCTGCCGCACAGCGCAAGGCCGACCGTGCCAAGGAAGCTGCCAAGGCTGAAACAACTGAAGCAGAGGAAACCGAAGAAGCACCAGCTGAAGAGGCTCCTGCAACCGAGGCTCCAGTTGAAGCACCTGCTGCTGAATAAGACAATACAACATACATTTACAAAAAAAAGAGGATATGCTTCATATCCTCTTTTTTTGTATAAAGGCATTTCCTACACGATGCCTTGCGCCATCATCATGAAAGTCCTTGGCTACGCTACGCTGCGCCGAGCTGGCTTTCACACGATGCCTTGAGCCATCATCATGAAAGTCCTTGGCTACGCTGCGCTGCGCCGAGCTGGCTTTCACACGATGCCCTGCGCCATCATTATGAAAGTCCTTGGCTACGCTGCGCTGCGCCGAGCTGGCTTTCACACGATGCCCTGCGCCATCATTGCTTTAGCCACCTTCATGAAGCCGGCGATGTTGGCACCGCGTACGTAGTTAATGTAGCCATCGGGCTGGCGGCCGTACTTAACGCACTGCTCATGTATGCCGTGCATGATGTGGTGCAGGCGTTCGTCAACTTCCTTGGCACTCCAACTGAGGTGCATGGCATTCTGGCTCATCTCAAGGCCCGATGTTGCAACACCTCCTGCGTTGACAGCCTTGCCCGGTGCATAGAGCATCTTGTGGTCGATGAAGAGGTCGATGGCTTCAGGTGTGCATCCCATGTTGCTAATCTCGCCTATGCAGGTGCATCCGTTTGCGATGAGTGCCTTTGCATCGTCGCCGTTGAGTTCGTTTTGTGTGGCACACGGCAATGCGATGTCGCACTTCACCTCCCACGGCCGGCGGCCTGCCACGAATGTAGAGCCAGGGAAACGGTCGGCATAAGGGGCACAGATGTCGTTTCCGCTTGCGCGAAGCTCGAGCATATACTCAATCTTTTCCTCGTCGAGGCCTGCAGGGTCGTAGATGTAGCCGTCGGGTCCTGAGATGGTGATTACCTTCGCACCCATCTGTGTAGCCTTGGTCGCAGCACCCCATGCCACGTTTCCGAATCCTGATATGGCGACAGTCTTGCCCTTGATGTCGATGCCTTGGTCGGCCAGCATCTCGCGCACGAAGTAAAGTCCGCCGAATCCTGTGGCCTCGGGGCGTATGAGTGAGCCGCCAAACTCCAGACCCTTGCCTGTGAGGACGCCGCTCCAGTCGCGCGTGAGTTTCTTATATTGTCCGAACAGGTAGCCCACCTCGCGTGCTCCCACGCCTATGTCGCCTGCCGGCACGTCGATTTCGGGGCCTATATATCGGAAGAGTTCGTTCATGAATGCCTGGCAGAATCGCATCACTTCGGCATCGCTCTTGCCGCGTGGCGAGAAGTCGCTGCCGCCCTTTCCGCCGCCCATAGGCAGCGTGGTGAGTGCGTTCTTGAACGTCTGCTCGAATCCGAGGAACTTGAGGATGCTGAGGTTGACCGACGCATGGAAGCGAAGTCCGCCCTTGTAGGGTCCGATGGCGCTGTTGAACTGCACACGGTAGCCCAGGTTGACCTGCACCTCGCCTTTGTCGTCAACCCACGGAACGCGGAACGTGATGATGCGTTCCGGCTCTACGAGGCGTTCGATGATCTTGGCACGCTCGAACTCTGGATGCTGGTTATATACATCCTCAATCGACATTAACACTTCCTTCACGGCCTGAAGGTACTCTTTCTCACCCGGGTGTTTAGCCTCGAGCTGAGACATGATTTTCTGGATTTCCATAGTTGCTTTAAAAGTTTACTGTAGCTGTATTAAGTTTGATTAAGCATTTTTTGCAGATGCAAATGTAATCGAAAGAAATGTCATGACAAAATCTTTTATGAAGATTTTTACATTTTTTATTCAAACGGCCCGTTTCCGGTGCTTTATGTAGGCTCCGACTATACATTTTGTAAAGTCGGAACACAACCATACTCACAGCACACTGCAGGGAGGCATGAAAATGAGTGCGCACTCGCAGGGCTGAGACTGCGCACTCACAGGCCCGCGAGTGCGCACTCGCGAGGTCGAGAGTACGCACTCGTTTTTCGACACCTATATATATATC
>CAMHPM010000263.1 GCA_946187025.1 uncultured Prevotellaceae bacterium | reverse complement strand
CGTTAACCTTGATGCCTCATGGCGTTAACCTTGATGCCTCATGGCGTTAACCTTGTTGCCTCATGGCGTTAACCTTGTTGCCTCATGGCGTTAACCTTGTCAGTTGCGCGAGAGTATCAGCGAGGTGATTTGTTGCTCGCTGTTTATTCTTGCATTTCCTACGAAGTTCAGTGTTTCGGTATTGCTTCCTTTTGTCACTTGTTCTTCGAGTGTGAACTGTGCTTCGTATGCCGGGACATGCTCCGATACTTCTTTTATCACTATTATGTTCTTTATGACGAATGTAATGGTGCGGTTCTCGTCGGTGTGCATGTTCTTCATATACACTTCTACATCTGCCCGTCCGGCTGCTGTCATCCCGATGTATGTCTCGAGTACCGGGGCTGTTGTCTCGACCAGTGTCTCGCGGTCGGATGTGGCCAGTGCGTTGAAGTGGCGTTGGAGGGTCAGTGTGGCATGTTCGGTCTCCTTGTCGCTGATGGTGCCTCCGTCGAGTGTGTCCATTCGTTTTTGTGCATCTTTGGCATAGATTCCGTCGCCGAAGCTGTCGAGATACCGTTCATAGGCATCGTATGTGTCTTCGTCGGTTGCTTCTATGTAGGACAATGAATCGATTTTGCGGTTGGCCTCGTTGCGGTAGTAGCTGTCGCTGTGGTTGCGTACAAAGTCTTCGATGGCTTCGACAGAGTCGGACATGCGGGCTGTTTGCCAGTCTTTGCGTTCGGTTTCGATTTTCTGGCGTATTGATTCCACCATGTCGGCATGTCGCCCATGTATGAATGTGTCTTGATATTGTGCGATGGCATTTTCGAGTGAGTCGAGTTGCATCATGCCTTCCCATTTCTGTATCTTGAGCCATGCTGCTTTTTCGGCGTCTTCTTCGTTTATCTGCTGGCTTTTGTCGTGGTATATGTATGCCACAGAGCCTGCTATTGTTATCAGCAGCAGGATGAGTATCACCCAGAGGGTTATATGTCGGTTTTTCTTCTCTTCCATATTGGTGGTTGTCGGTTGGCTGCGTGGTGTGCAGTTTTTTGTTGGTTAATATGGTTTGACGGCCGGGTTGTTGTTTGGAATGACGGCCATGCATTCCATCTCGATGAGCCATGTGGGTCGGCACACTGGTGCGTAGGTTATTACGTATGGTGTGTCGGGGAATTTCTCGGCAAACATCTGGCTTACGTGGTTGTAGTCGGCGATGTCGCGCAGATAGACAATGATTTGCATCACGTCGGCCCATCCTGCTCCGCCTTCGGCAAGCAGTGTCTCCACGTTTTCCCACATGCGGTGTGTCTGGCGGGTTATGTCGCCGGTGTGTTCCACCTCGCCCCGGTTGTTGATTGATGCTGTGCCCGAGATGTATATGTGTGAGCGGTCGGCATAATCTACTTTTACTCCGCGTTCGAATGTGACGCCGTATTGGTATGTCGGGTTGAGGTGTGTAGGTGCGTAGAGGTATGTCTGTTGTTCAGGGTTGAGGCCGAATATGGTGTATGTGTCGAGTTGGATTATGGCTTTTGTATTGGCAGGTATGCCGTGTATGCCTGTGGATGCGATGTAGTGTGTGTGTGGTGTGAGTCCCTGGGTTTCGAAGTTTTCGCGTCGTCCCACCACCAATCCGTGGTATTGGGTATCGACATCGCGCACGAAGAACCATGTGCGTACACAGTTGGCGGCCAGTGTGCCTCCTTGTGCCTCTAATTCTGTCTCATAGCGTTGGAGCAGTGTTGTGGCTTGGTGGTAGCTGTCGCCTTCGGGCACGATTTGTGTCATGTGCCATTGTTGCTTGTAGTTGCTCTTGCCTTGGTGTATGTATGCCCATATCGCAACCTTGCTCCCGTCGAGGGGTGGCTGCTGTATGATTGATGTCGTCTCGTCGGCATCGTCGATAAGGGGCATCTGGTTGGTGGCATCGCTCAGGAATATGCGGCGCATCATGATGGTGGCATTGCCGAGGTTGCTCACAAACTGACGCAGGGCTTGCTGCAGGTCGCCGTATTGCTGGCTGAAACTGGTGCCGATGCGGGTGGTGTGGAGCATGACATGAGTTTCGGCAAGGCGGCCTGCGGGTGCAAAGGTGGTATATTCTATCTTTACCCCTGTTTGTTCGGAATATATCTGTGATCGTATCATACTAATGTGCAAAGTTATGAATTATTTATGACTTGGCGGTTGCTTATTGGCATTTATTTGCCGTTTCAGTCTTTTTTTTACAGTCGTGACATGTGGATTTGCAACTGTGTGTACCACCGCATCCGCAATTGCACGATTGGCGTGGATGGGTGAAAGTGCGTATGATACGTGTCACTGCCACTATTGCCACTACGGCGAGTATGATATATACGATTATTTCTTGCATCGTTTTTTTATTATTTTTATTACCCCTGTTACTTGGGTGTGTTGATGGGTGTGTCTGCGAGTGCGGAGTCTCGGCCCTGCGAGTGCGGAGTCTCGGCCACGGGTGTTGGCGGTGTCGTTGCGACTTCTCTCTGGAATGTTAGAAAAGCATACCTATCTGGTATATCAGTGTGGCGCATATCCATGCAAGCAGGGTGGTGTAGGTTGCTGTGAAAATGGCCCACTTCCAGTGTCCCGACTCGTTGCGGATGGCTATACATGCCGGGATGCATGGCATGTAGAGGAGTATGAACACCATGAAGGCAAAGGCGGCAAGCGGTGTCATTCCGCTCTGAGCTATTATTGCCGACAGGTGCGATGAGTCTTCTGTAGGGTCGATGTCGCCTGATGGCTCGTCGGTTTGTGAGTAAAGCACTCCCATGGTTGATGCCACGATTTCCTTGGCTCCGACTCCTGCAATGATGCTCACAGCCTCTTTCCATTCAAGTCCGCACGGGCGTATCACGGGTTCCACTGCTTTGCCCAGCCTGCCTATATAGCTCTGTTCCATCTGCTGCTCGCCGCTCAGCTCGTCGTGATGCGGAAAGTATGTCATGGCCCATATCACGATGCTTGCCATCAGGATGATGGTTCCCATCTTCTTGAGGTATTGCTTGCCTTTCTCCCATGTGTGGCGCATCACCGATTTGGCCGATGGCAGCCGGTAGGGTGGCAGTTCCATGACAAACGGACTCGACTCGCCCTTCACTACATAGCGGCTGAACAGATGTGCCATCAATACGCTCATGGCTATACCTATGAGGTAGAGGCTGAACAGGATGAGTGCCTGGCCGTGGGCAAAAAATGCTCCGATGATGATGATGTAAACCGGCAGCCGGGCCGAGCACGACATGAGCGGCACAATCATCATCGTGATGAGACGTGATTTGCGATCCTCTATGGTGCGTGTAGCCATGATGGCAGGTATGTTGCATCCGAATCCCATGATCATCGGGATGAAACTCTTGCCATGCAACCCCATGCGGTGCATGATGCGGTCCATGATGAAGGCAGCACGGGCCATGTATCCCGAGTCTTCCATCCACGAGATG
>CAMHPM010000262.1 GCA_946187025.1 uncultured Prevotellaceae bacterium | reverse complement strand
AAAACGATGCAGGCTCTTTTCATTTCTTCGCCCCATAGAAGAGGCGACGGGCGATGTTATCCCCCAATCGGTCATCAGCCGGTTATGCGAACCACAAGCCATCTACGGCAGCTTGTCGGGGTCGGGTGCGGTGTAGTTGTCGATGCGAAGACGGAAGCGCATAAGGTCGTCGAGCTTATGTCGTGCCGGCGGACAATCGGCAGGCAACGGCTGATGCGAGAACTGCTGGAAATAGAGCAGGCAGGCATCGCGCCACCACCACGAATCCTTGGCCTGACGTTCATACTTCTTCAACACGGCATCGAAACGCTCAGCATCGATATATGCCTTCACAGAATTCCACTTTCCAACGAAGTCTTCTGCCTCGCGCACCCCTTCATCATATTTATGACAGAGACGGCTCCAAAGAGTTTCACCACTCGGCAAAGCCTGCTGCCACCCTACATGATGGAACCACAGCAGATATTTCTCGGGACAGGTGTTGACATCATCTAATTTTTTCGCCATTTCATCGGGATATTCGGCCACGGCGCCGCTGCCTCGCATGGTGCGGTCGAAACCCAGACCGACCGAATCGGCACGATGATAATAGCGTGGCAACCAGTCCTCGCGAGTACCCATCGGAGCATACCAAGGCTCCGGACCGTAGTGGTGTCCGCCTGCAAAGATGTGATGCAGACCCATCGGCATCATGTAGCTGACACAGGCTTCGTGCGAACGTAGCATAATGTCGGTGATGGTGCTAACCGCTTTGGCATTGGATGTGAAGGTCTGTCTGACAAATTCATCAGCTATTTTCTCCGATGAAATGGCCGGATTCCATGCCAAACGTCCGAAAGCGTACCAGTTGGCTTGAGCCATGTCGCTACCACACCAGTTGACAGAATTGCCTATGTTTGACACACCTGCGATGGCAGGTATCTTCATGTCGGCAAAGCTGCTACGAGCACCAGTGCCGTATGTGCGCCAGTCGTCGAGCATTTCCTTCCACATAGGGGCGAGGAACACGTTGTGGATGCTGTGTCCCAGATACTCCTGCGTTATCTGCCATTCGGGCATCACGGGTGTCTTCTTCATCGAGAGGAAAAGCGGATGTATCGGTTCGCGTGGTTGGAAATCGACCGGTCCGTTCTTCACTTGCAGTATTACGTTGTCGGCAAACTGCCCGTCGAGAGGCATAAACTCTTCGTAGGCTTGCTTTGCACGGTCGGGCGAGTTGGCTGCATAGACGAATGCACGCCACATGATGATGCCGCCGTATGGCTTCACAGCTGCTGCCAGCATGTTGGCACCCTCGACATGTGTACGTCCGTAGTCGCCAGGGCCTGGTTCGCCCTCGCTATTCGCCTTCACCAGGAAGCCACCGAAGTCGGGTATGAGGTCGTATATCTCCTTGGCTTTAGCCTTCCACCATGCAGCTACATCACTATCGAGCGGGTCGGCAGTGGTGAGGTCGCCCAGTGCTTTAGGCGATGCAAAGTTGATTGAGAGATATACCTTAATGCCGTATGGACGCAGTATGCGAGCCACGTGTGCCGTCTGTTTCAGATAGTCGGCAGTGAGCACTTTCGGGCTGGCATTCACGTTGTTGAGCACGGTTCCGTTGATACCTATCGATGCGTTGGCACGTGCATATTCAACAAGCAAGGGTGCGTTTTGAGATATGATTTCGCCCTTATCGCTCCAGAATATAGAACGTCCGGCATATCCGCGCTCGATGGTGCCATTGAGGTTGTCCCAGTGGTTGAGTATTCGCAGGGGCGATGCAGGAATCTCGGTAACGCTGCCGCTCTTGGGCATGGTGCCGGTCGCCTGCATACGAATGAGCGCAAATGCACCGTAGAGCAATCCTGTGCCCGAAGCCGAGCTGATGGTGATGTTGCTGCCGCTGCGGGAGATGGTGAATCCATCGCTGGCAGGTGCGTCAGCACGCTTCTCGAGTTGTATGTTCAGTTTTTGGTTGATACGAGCCAGGAGTTCGCTCATAGCAATACGCACTGTCTGCGACTCGATGCTTACGTCTGTAGGTTCGAATGCTTTCTGAGTCACATTGCATACAGAATTATTAAATCCCGTCTGATGCAGCCAAAGCTGGTGTCCGTTGTCGGCCATTGCTGCTACCGACGTTATAAGCAAGAGGGTGGCCAAAGCCACCCCTTTAATGTTTTTGTTCATATCAGTCTAATCCTTCGATGGTCTTGATCTTTCCGTTCTCGTCCCACTCCAGTTCGCACACCTTGAGGCTGCGCAGCCAGGTCTTGCCCTCGGATGGCACTGAGTCGTGGTGGAAGAGGTACCACTTGCCTTTGAATTCGATGATACTGTGGTGTGTGGTCCATCCCACAACCGGTGTGAGTATCACGCCTTCGTACTTGAACGGTCCGTAAGGGTTGTCGCCCACTGCATAGCAGAGCAGGTGGCTGTCGCCCGTGGAGTAGGTGAAGTAGTACTTGCCGTCTTTCTTGAATACCCAGCTGGCCTCGAAGAATCGGTGTGGGTCGCTGGCCTTCAGCGGCTTGCCATCTTCGCCCAGAACCACTACACGCCGTGGTGCCTCGGCAAACTGCAGCACGTCGTCGCTCATCTTGGCTACGAAGCTTGGCAATGAAGGCATGTCGGGGTCGGCAAAGAGTTCGTGCTGACGAGTAGGAGCCGAACCCATGTCGGTGAGTCCGTTTTCGTCGCCATGCTTTCCGATGACCGGTGCGAATCCCGGTGCGAATGGTTGCCACCATTGCAGCTGTCCGCCCCAAAGGCCGCCGAAGTAGGTGTAGATGCTGCCATCGTCGTCCTTGAACACACATGGGTCGATGCTGAACGAGCCGCGGATTGGGAACTGTTGTGGCACGAACGGGCCTTCTGGCTTGTCGGCTATTGCCACTCCAAGGCGGAATACGCCGTCGTAACCCTTGCCCGAGAATATGTAGTAGTACTTGCCGTCTTTCTCGACCACGTCGCTGTCCCACAGCTGCTTCTCGGCCCAAGGAACGTCCTTCACATCGAAGATCATGCCCTTATCCTCGGCCTCGCCATGGTCGGGGTCAGCCAGTGTGAGCACGTGATAGTCTTTCATCTGGAAGTGACCACCATCGTCGTCTTCGCCTGCGCCCGATTCCCAGTCGTGCGACGGATAGATATAGATTTTGCCATTATACACATGTACCGATGGGTCGGCCATGTAATCTGAAGGGAAAAGATAATGTTTTGTTGCCATAGTGTTTTACGTTTAATTAGGTTATACTTTTTATTTTGTTGCTTTATATGGTTTTAAGTTTGCGGTGTAAAGTTACGACATTTTTTTATTACTGCCAAGCATTTGCCACAACAAAATCGGAAAATTGTGGATTTTACAGATTCGACATCAGCTAAAGTTACGAATGCAGGGATATTACAGGGATATTATTTTTATTATTGCTGTCAGGTAAACATCTTTGCTACATATATTGCACAACTTTTATTTCTGT
>CAMHPM010000261.1 GCA_946187025.1 uncultured Prevotellaceae bacterium | reverse complement strand
CCCGATGTTGGTGATGTGTCGGTATCTACGTTTTGGAGCAGTGTGGTGCTGATGCCTCCTGTCGTGTCGATGCTGATTCCCACGGTGTGGTTTATGTCGCCGCTCTCGTCGGGGTCGCCCACCACGGCCACGAAGTAGAACCGGTCGTGCTGGTCTTGCTTCATGTAGTTGCGGTTGAATCCTGCCAGGACTGAATGCTTGTAGTCGCGGGCTGGTATGAGGCTTTCAAACGATTCCTTGGTGAATGTGTGTTCCACCACCACACGTTGCCCTTGGCTGATGATGAGTTTCACGTGGTTGTCGTAGTAGCGATAGCCGTCGGTGGTAGTCACTACTGGCAGATGACGGTCGGCTTCGAATGCAAACTCATACTCGTATTTGCGACCATCCACTTCGAGTTCGCCTTCGAGGTTGAAGTCGCTCATCGCATTCACTGCATCCTTCGATGCAAGTTCCGACTGGTCTTCGGTCGTTGCGACCGTTTTCTCTTCTTTGCTGTTGCATGACGAAAGCGTTGCAAGTGTTGCCATTGCGGCTGCCATCATTGCAATGTAATATTTTTTCATAGTGGTAACTAATTTTATGCAAAGGTAGCTAAATAAAGTGAAAAGTGGAAAGTGAAAGGTGAAAAAGAAACACATTCCGTCATATTTTTTGCTTTGATAATGTTTTTTTTATTTTTCACTTTCCACTTTTCGCTGCCTTTTTGTATCTTTGCACCATGCAAATCCTTTAATCCTAAATTAAGACCGACATGAGAACTACAACAATTATTGCAGCCTTATCGATGCTGACACTCACAGCGCAGGCTCAGATTCCTTATGTCTATGACAAGGAATATTCAGGTAAAGAGTTCAAGATGGCACCAGTAGTAAAACCCGAGGAACTGCCTCTCATTGAAAAGTTGCCCGACCCGTTCCGTTTCCAGGATGGTACGCGCTCTACCGACTTCAAGGACTGGGAACGTCATCGCTACGAGATATCGCAGTTGTTCCAACAATATGAAATAGGTATGCGCCCTAACACTCCGCTGAAAGAGATTTCGGCTGAAATCGGTGAACCGGCAGCACCGCAGGGCGGTGGCGGTTTCGGCGGTTTCGGTGGTTTCGGCGGTTTTGGCGGAGCACCTCAGGACGATACTCTGGGCGAACGCAAAAGTCTGAGAGTGACCGTGAAGCACGGAGGCCAGGAGTTGGTCATAACTGCCATGATACAATATCCGAAGGAGATGGGAAAGACCTGTCCGGCACTTCTTGGCGTGTCAAACACATTACCTACGAAGCTCTTCACGAGTCGCGGCTGTGCCATCATCAACATCAATGTGATGGACGTGTGCTCACACACACAGAAACGTGGACAGGAGCCGATCAACCGTCTCTATCCTGAACTCATCGACAACGGTTCCTACTCCTTCTGGGGATGGGGCGTGTCGCGTGTGATTGATGCCCTGCAGATGCTCGGCGAGAAGAAGACAAAGATCGATACCAAGCACCTCGCCATCTCCGGATGCTCATGGGCCGGCAAGTGTGCACTCTATTGCGGTGCATTCGATGAGCGCATCCGCCTCGTCATACCTCAGGAGCCGGGTGGCGGCGGTATTGCCTCGTGGCGCTACAGCGAGACACTGGGCAACGTGGAACGCAGCTTCAACACCAACGATGCATGGTTCTTTGCCAACATCAAGACCGACTATGCAAACGAGAAGATAGCCCGTATGCCAGTCGATCATCACGAGTTGGCAGCACTGGTTTGTCCGCGCGCATTGCTCTATTTCGGAAACAAAGACTATGAGTGGCTGGCCGATGAGAGCGGATACGTGTCGATTAACGCAGCCAAGGAAGTGTGGCGCACATTCGGCATCGAAGACCGCGTGGGCTACAGCATCTCGAGCGGACACGGACACTGTCAGCTTCCGCAAGCCGAATATCCTATGGTCGAGGCATTCATCGACCGTTTCCTGCTCGACAAGGATGACGTGAAGACCGAGTTTGCCCAGTCGCCATTCGAATCTGTTGACTGGCGTGCATGGATCAGCAACTGGAAATAATGCTACATACACAACTATTACCCCGCCTGCACTTCAGGGCATGACGGAAAACGAGTGCGCACTCTCGGTGTCGAGAGTGCGCACTCGCAATTTAACCCACCCACTTGTCGGCTTTCGGCAGGCGGTAGAGGATGGATATGAGCATGTAGGTAAGCAGGAATGCGGCCAGCGTGATGACCGGAATCTCGACATATACGGGGCCGATGTGACCTTTGACTATCGATGCCATCTCAATGATGAGGATAAGGTGTACGAGATAGATGGCATAGCCCTTGCGCGCAATGTCGGTAGTGATGTGCGCCAGCAGGCTGTCGGCTTGCACGCGGAGCGAATGTATGAGGCAGAACAGTCCGCACGACATGAACTCCACATTCACCGAGCATTGCTGCCAGCTGAGTTCGAGGTCGGCCACTGTGGGCGCGGTGGCGATGCGCGAGTTGAACACCAATGCGGTGGCGGCATATCCGCATGCGAGCATCAGGAGCGAAGGGATGCGACGGAAGTCGCCGAACTTACGTATGTAGAAACCGAGGATGAAGTAGCCGGCAAAACCCGTGAAATAGTAGAGCATCGGGGTTGGGTTCCAGTAGCATTCGCCAAGCACCTCGAGAAACACGAGGTGGATATATGGCAGCGACGATGCCAGGAGCCAGATGCCAAGATAGCATCGCAGCGTGGTGCGGCTGGCCGTCTGAAGCCATGGCGATATGACTGGCACGAGCAGATAGAGGCCTATGAGCATATACACGTACCACATGTGGCCTATTTCTGTGCCGTAGTTGACAGGTATGTGGGCTATGTTGACGAGACATTGCGACAGACTCTGATGCTGGCTCACCATGAAATAGATGGCATAAACGGCGGCCCACAGGACGAATGGGAGCACGATGCGAGTGGCCCGACGGCGGAAAAACTCTGACGTGGAGCCGCGCATAGGCAGGAGGAAATAGCCCGATGTCATGACAAAGAGCGGGACGGCTGCACGACACAGGCTGGTGATGAAACCGATGATGGCGGTCGAAGACTCGCGCACTGGGCTGAGGTCGGCTGCTATGTAATACGACTCGCTGGCATGTTGCCACATGACGAGGAAACAAGCGAGAACCCGGATGATGTCGGGCGTGAATTCGCGTCGGGCGGTTGGACTCATAGATTGGACTATTTTAAGATTTATTATCTTTCTGAATTTGTGATACATGGCAGCTTTATCCGAGGTCAGTTTTGGGAATAAAAAAATTGCTTATCATCACGACAAGCAATTTCTACTAACCTTAAAATAAATCTAATACCATGAAAAACACGATGCAAATGTAGGCATTTATTTCTATATGGCCAAACATTTTACGGAGAAACTTTATATTTATTGCAAAAAAATTGAAAACGTACGTGTATTGTACTATGTTGAGTGCAATGGCCAGG
>CAMHPM010000260.1 GCA_946187025.1 uncultured Prevotellaceae bacterium | reverse complement strand
TTAATCATAGAATAGCGCGTTGAGTGCTACATGTGTCAATTGCTATATCATTGCCAAAAAAGGAGCACTGGTAAGAGTGCTCCTTTTTTGGATATTCTGTTATGTGCAAGACTTATTCGTCGATGGAGAATAGTGGATCTTCGGGCATTACCATGAGCGGCTTCTGCTGGTATTCGCGCAGGAGCTGCTCGCTGACGTACTTCTTGTTGACAACGAGCCGGAACATGTATTCGCAGAACCAGCGGTGCGTCATGATGGCATATCCGTTGATGCCTGAGGCAGTGCCCCACGAGTTCTCCACTTTCCACTTGACGGGCTTGCCCTCAGCGTCGAGATCGACGGCGGTGAGTGTCATGGCGTGCGTAGAGCCACTGTCGAAGGTGGAGATGCGTTGTGCCTTGTCCATGTTGAACGTGGTGCCGATGAGACTCTCGTAGTCGTAGTTTTCAGTGTCGAGATATCCGCGTTTGCGATCAAACTGCTTGCCTACATCGTATGAAGAATATAGCTTGCGACCATCGCGGAGCGTGGCAATGGCGAGGGAAGATATCTCGTCCATGGGCAGGTTGAGGTAGCGCCAGTTGTGTCCATCGTAGGTGTGACGGTCGTATTCCACTTCGTAGGTCTTGTGATACGGTCGGCGCGGGTCGTTCATTACCATGATGAATGTGCCGTTGATTGGTCCACCTACTGTCTCCTCGTAGAATTGCTTTGGGGTGTACTGCTTGGCGGGGGTGACGGTCTTGCCGTCTTTGTTCTTGAAAGCATAGGTGAAGCTCTTCACCGGTGTGCCGATGGTTAATGTGAGCATCTGATATACAGTGCCGAGCATGTCAGTCTTGCGTGCCTCTATCTGGCTCTTGCTCTTTCCATCGGCTACCATCTGTCGCAGTTCGAGTCCAAACTCGCGCAGCTTCGACGATATGAGTTTTGCCATGCGGCTTGTGTTGTTGGCAGAGTATGTCTCAGGCATAACGCTCATTGGTACGAGTCCGTATTTCTCTGCAAGGTCGCTGACACCGCAGAATGTGCCTCCGTCGTTGATAGGATGGTGGAAGAAGAACTGCACTCGCTGATCGTCGATGGGCTTGCTGGCATTGTCGATGGTGCCTTGCAGCATGAGGTTGGCCTTCTCGAGTTGGTCGTAGAAGAAGAGATAGGCATGCGAGTACTCCACGCGCAGAGTGTCGTTATGTCGACGTGCAAAGTTTGAGCGCAACACGTTGAGCCCGGAGAACATCCAGCAACGTCCCGATGACTTCTGATCGTGGATGGTCTGCTTTGGTGTCTCGATGCTGAAATAGGTGTCTATCTCACCGCCGTTGTCGAAGTTTTTTGCCAGTTCATCTATATTGTTTGCTGCCACAGCATTAAATAGGGCTTTGCTCTGTGGAATGCTGGTGCCAGCCTTCTCTATTTTAGAAAGCATCTGCTCGGAGATACCTCCGTTTGTTGTTTGAGCGCTTGTTGCCACACAGACAGCAAGCATTAAAACTATAAATGACTTTTTCATTAGGGAGTTATGGGTAAAGGAGTTAAGGAGTTAAGGAGTTATGGAGTTAAGACGTATGCATGGAGTCGAAACCGAGCAAAAACGCTAATTCCTTAACTCCTTAACTACCGAAATTTCAGTTATTTCACTACAGTCTTCTTTCCGTTAACGATGTAGATACCTTTCTTAAGCGTTGCTGCATTCATACGACGGCCTTGGAGGTCGTAAACCTCAGCTGTTCCGTCGTTGACGGCAGCGCGCACTTCCTTGATACCAGTCTCTTCGTTGTCGGCAATGAATATCTTCTCCGCACGTTTTGCCTCTGAGAGTCGTGTGGTGAAGTATGTGCGGAACGGATTCACTGTGGTGTTGCTTACCGGTTCGAATGCCGTACCCTCGTCGTTGATGGTGTAGGCATCAGCAAGTTCAACAGGCATTGTCGTGCCGAAGAAAGTGTAGGCTCTTGTACCGAGAGCACTGAATTTGTCGAAATTGTTATACACCATGGCATTGTCGGCTTCAAAGAGGAGTTCTTTTCCTGCCACATTGAAATCACTCTCAGGAGCTGAGATTACGTATGGTATAATCGCCTCGATGCGGTCGGCATCGTCGAACTTCACTTCCCTATCATCGTCGATGTACGCAAATGTCTTCAGTGCCAGCTGTCCATCTCCATTGTCGCTTGTCTTCAGCTTAAGCAGCTGTCCGTCGGCGCTGATGGTGTTTGGCTCGAATGGCAGACTGAGTCCTTCCCAACCATTCTTTCCGTCGCTTGTCTTGCTGATGGTGCGCTTGTAGGTGATATGGTCGGCGGTGAAGTCGATGATATTCACAAACGGTTGCTCGTCGATGATGGTGATATTCTCGGCTTTGTCGCCTACAACGATATTCTTACCTTCGATTCCTGCAGGAATGTCGGCACCTTCGGCAATGAAATAGATGGTGTTGTCGTTGGCTCTGTCGTCGATGGTCTTCACGGCGGGAGCGTCTCTCAGGTCAACAGCATAGATGGAGTTACGCACGATAAGCTTCTCTGTCGGTTGTCTGCCTGTGGCCTTACCGTCTGCGGTGTACAACAATACTCCGTCGGTCACGTTGCCATAGCCGTACAACCCCCTGATGTTTGTGCCTTGAGTGATGTTATCGACGCTGAATCCATATCTGTGGCCTTTTATCAGGTTGTCGAATCTAAACTCCATTTCGCCCGAATTAGATGGCTCGATGTAGAGTTCCTGCGAACTGCTTCCGTTTGTCCAATATGAGTTCACGTTAGGATCTGGTGCGTGCCACAGTGTCACTTTTACCACGCCTTTGAAAGCATTATTCGAGTCTGTGTTCTTCACTATCACCTTTCCAATGGCGGAAGGTCCGTAGATGTAGCCGCCTTGTGAGCCTGTGCTGAGGGTGAGCGATGTGAACGACAGTTGGTTGTTATTATACGATGTGGAGTAGATCTTCACTTTTCCTTCACCTATGATGTTATTACCATCTCCGTCGGTGGCTACATATATATTGTAGTTACCTGCTTTCTCAGGAGTGAACGGGAATGCGAATGTACGGCTGAACTGATTGTCGCAGCTCACATATGTGGTGTTTACTTTTTCCATCTCGCTGCCTTCCTCGTCGACATAGCATGTGAAGATATGAATGTCGCCTTGGAACTCTTCCATTGTCTCACTGAACTTCACATTGACATATTGTCTGTCGTTTCTGCGGAGTGAGCCTGTCACATAAACACTGTCAACACTCAATCCATCGACAGGATCGTGCATTGTCAGCTCTACCTGCCCCGGACGTATAACCGTTGCTTCAACCCATTTGGTCTCGAGGTTGAAGTGTGGATGCCATGTCGGGTCGCTTTCCACTCTTGTCACAGGGGTGAGTTTCCAAGTGCCTCTTCTAAGTCCTGTTGTGGGGAATGAGTAATTGTAGAGAATGTTTTCATTGTGAAGGTTCCTTTTTGTGCTGCCCAAAATT
>CAMHPM010000259.1 GCA_946187025.1 uncultured Prevotellaceae bacterium | reverse complement strand
GAGTTCTGAGCGCACTTTTGTATTGCCACTCCGGCCACACCTCCACAGCCGATTACGAGTACCTTTCCCATAATCTTATTTATTATTTATAAAATTTACTATTTACTATTTATTTCTATTATTAATATATCCATTTACTTCATCCATTTCCATCAGAATGGCTAATTATAAATTTTAGTGCCAGCAGCAACTCGCGCACCACCTTACATGCCACGGCAGTGGATGTACCGCTTGGGTCGAGCATCGGTGCTAGTTCGTTGACATCGCAGGCAACGATGTTGAGCCGTTGTGCCACAAGGGTGAGGGCTTCGCGCAGTTGGTTGAACAATACTCCGCCTGCCTCTGGGGTTCCTGTTCCCGGGAAGATTGATGGGTCGAGCACATCGAGGTCGATGGTGAAATAGACGGGGATTTGCTCCTTTTCCAACTGCTCCACTACTTCACTGAGGCCGTCGAACGTGAACGGATGCATGTCGGTGTGGCCCTCCCGCGACCACCGGAACTCTGTCTGCTCGCCCGAACGTATGCCAAACTGGTGGATGCGGCCATCGCCGATGAGGTCGTGACAGCGGCGGAGCACACATGCATGTGACAGCTGAACACCGAGATAGTCGTTGCGCAAGTCGGCATGTGCATCGAAATGAACGATGTGTAGATCGGGATATTTCTTCACAACTTCGCGCACAGCACCCAGTGTCACAAGGTGTTCGCCTCCAAGCATGAATGGAATCTTGGCGGCATCAAGTATCTCGGCAGTTCGTTCGGATATGGCATCGAGTGCCATCTCGGCCGAACCCATCGGCAGTTCTATATCGCCCGAATCGAAGACACTGATGTCTTCGAGGTCACGGTCGAGGTATGGCGAATAGGTTTCAAGGCCATACGACTCGTGACGTATGGCAGCACTGCCGAAGCGCGCACCTGGCCGGTAGCTGGTCGTGGAATCAAACGGTGCGCCGAACAGCACGATGCCTGCTTCGCCGAAGCTGGCATCACAGCCAATGAAAGTCTCTATATTTAGTTTCATCACTCTACCTTAGCAAGCATTTTCTCCACGTATGCAGGCAATGCAAAGCATCCGCGGTGGAGGTGGGTTGTGTAGTAGTTAGTTTCGATGCCTCGTGCATCCCATCGTTCGGCATCGAGGTCGTTCACAGGGTGATACTTCTTCGAAGCAAAGCCAAAGAGCCAATAGCCCGATGGATATGATGGGATGTGTGCCTGATATACCCTGCTTATAGGGAAGCACTCCACAATGCGCTTGTGTGCTTTCTGGGTCTCGGTACGGTCGTCGGCATAGAAAGGCGACTGATGCTGGTTGACCATGATGCCGTCTTCGTTAAGTGCTTTGTAGCATGAGCCGTAGAATTCGCGCGAAAGTAGGCTTTCGCCCGGTCCGTAGAACCCGGCTGAATCGACGATGATGACATCGTATTCGCCTACAATGTGGCGCACATATCGCAGCGCATTCTGTGTGTAGATGGTCACTTTCGGGTCGTCGAGGCCGCTTGCCGAGAATGGCAGGAATCGCTTGGCTGCCTCTACCACACCTACATTTACTTCTACCATGTCGATACGTTCCACCTCGGGATATTTCAACAATTCGCGCACCACTCCACCATCGCCTGCACCAAACACCAGAATCTTCTGCGGGTTTGGGTGTATGGCCATCGGTATGTGAGTCATCATTTCATGGTATATGAACTCGTCGCGCTCGGTCATGACGATATATCCGTCGGCTGTGAGCACTCGTCCATATTCCGGCGACTCGAAGATGTCGATACGGTTGTGGTCGTTTTCCTCTGAGAAGATATGCTTATCAACCTTTATTGAGAATTTCACATTCTCGGTATGGGGTTCAGAAAACCAGAAATCCATCTGAGTAATATATAATAGTTAATTGATAATATATAATAGCCCTCAGGCATTGTGGATTATACAGTATTTAATATAATAGCCATCCGGCACATGTGTCCGCGTGATGTTGTGGGGTTTAGTATATCGTAGCTTCTTTAATCACATTCAGACGTTCTATCTTCGGGTCCTCCGGGCCTGTCATTGAGCATCCCTTCTCTTTTGCATAGAGTATATAGTCAATGATTTCCTGTGTGATGCGTTCGCCTGGAGCCAGTATAGGTATGCCTGGTGGATAGCTCATCACAAACTCCGTACAGATGCGTCCGTTGGTTTCGCGTATCGGTATCATCTCTTCCTTCGGTGCGTAGAATGCCTCCTGCGGACTCATCACGACCGACGGGTTGATGTATTCGTGGTCGAACAGGCCTGTACGCGATCGCTTAAACCGGCGGCGTATATCGTATAGTGCACTTACGAGTCGTTCTATTTCGCGCATACGGTCGCCTATGGATATGTAGGCCAGTGTATTGCCTATGTCTCCGAGTTCCATCTGTATGTCGTATTCGTCGCGCAGCAGGTCATATACTTCGATGCCTGCCAACCCTACATCGAGTGTGAAGACAGTGAGCTTTGTCTTGTCGAAATCGAAGATGGAATCGCCGTTGATGAGTTCGGAGCCGTAAGCATAGTAGTCGCCTATCTTGTTTATCTCGGTACGTGCATATTCGGCCATTTCCACCACTTCGCGGAATGCCTCCTTGCCTCTAAGTGCCAGGTTACGCCTGGATATGTCGAGCGAAGCCAGCAGCAGGTATGATGCGCTGGTGGTCTGTGTGAGGTTGATGACCTGACGCACGTATCCCGGACCCACCGTCGAGTTTGTGAGCAGGATGCTGCTTTGGGTGAGGCTTCCGCCCGATTTGTGCATCGACACACACGACATGTCGGCTCCGGCCGCCATTGCGCTCAGCGGCATGTCTTCTCCGAAATAGAAGTGTGTGCCGTGTGCCTCGTCAACCAGCACCAGCATGTTGTGTTCGTGTGCCAGTTCGACAATTCGTTTCAGGTTTGAGCAGATGCCGTAATACGTGGGGTTGTTGACAAGTATGGCCACTGCATCGGGGTTTTCCTCGATGGCCTTCTCTACCTGCGATATCTTCATGCCGAGCGCTATACCCAGCCGGTTATCGACGTCGGGGTTGACGTAGATTGGTGTTGCACCGTTTATTACCAGTGCGTTGATTACGCTGCGGTGTACGTTGCGTGGCAGTATTATCTTCTCACCCTTCTTCGAGGCTGTGAGCACCATGGTCTGCACAGCCGAGGTGGTGCCGCCGACCATGAGGAAGGCGTGTGCCGCCCCGAATGCTTCGGCTGCCAGGTCTTCGGCGTCTTTTATCACTGATATTGGGTGGCATAGGTTGTCGAGCGGTTTCATCGAGTTGACATCCAACTCCACACACTGCTTGCCCAGCAGTTTCACCAACTCTGGATTGCCGCGGCCGCGTTTGTGGCCTGGCACATCGAACGGAACCACGCGGTTCCTCCGGAACTCTACGAGCGCCTCGTAGATGGGCGCGTAAAATTGCTTATTCAATTATCCGATTGTGTTGTTTCT
>CAMHPM010000258.1 GCA_946187025.1 uncultured Prevotellaceae bacterium | reverse complement strand
TGTTCGTTGGTTTATGAGCGTAGGGAGCGAGTCGATATAGGTTGACAGCAGTTTCTTGTAGCCGCGGTAGTCGAGTATCAGTTCCACGACCGGATGTTTGCCTTTGAGGCTTTGCAGCACTTCCTCTGATGTCACGTATTGTCCGCTCTTTGTCTTCTTGGCTTTTGACATTATCTGGAGCCTGTCGAACAGCACTTCGCCTACTTGTCGTGGCGACGATATGTTGAATTCCACCCCTGCTGCTTCGTATATCTCTTTCTCTATTTCCGACATGCGACGGGTGAATTCCTTCGATGTCTCGGCAAGCGACTGTGTATCGATGCGTGCACCATTCATCTCCATCTGTGCCAGTACGGGTACGAGTGGCATCTCGACGGTTTCAAACAGTGTGGTCAGGCCTTCGGTCTTGAGTTCGGCATCGAGTTTCGACATGAGCTTGAGGGTGATGTCGGCATCTTCGGCTGCATAGTCGCACACGATGTCGGGTGCCACGTCGCGCATAGAGCGTTGGTTCTTGCCTTTCGCACCGATGAGTTCTTCGATATGGATGGTCTGATAATTAAGATACACCTCGGCCAGATAGTCCATGCCATGACGCATCTCGGGATGCAGTATGTAATGTGCAATCATGGTGTCGAACATCTTACCACCGACTTTCACTCCGTAGGCGGCCAGCACCATGATGTCGTATTTCATGTTTTGACCCACCTTCAGCGTTGACGGGTTTTCGTATATAGGCTTCACCATGTCAACGATACGTTGTGCTTCGTTTCGGTCGGCAGGTATTGGTATATATACGGCTTCGCCCTCGGCGGCAGAAAAACTCAGGCCCACGAGGTCGGCCAGCATGGCTTCGGTGCTTGTGGTCTCGGTGTCGAAGCAGATGATATTTTTATTCTTGATTTCCTCGATGAAATCGTGTATTTTGTCATCAGTGTCGAGCAACATGTAATGGTGTGGAGTGTTGCTGATGGTGTTCATCGAGGCTGTGGCAAAGATGTCGCCCTCGGCTGTTGTGGCAGCTGCCGATGTTGTTTCCGACGTTGCATCAGCATCTGCCGGCTGAGTGGTGCCAAACAGGTCGAGCTGTCCATACATTGGCTTTGGTGCTGTTGCCGGTTTCGATGTTGCCTCGCCTGTATCGGTTGCGGCCGGGCTGTTCATGCGCCGCAGCATGGTTCTGAACTCCAACTCCTCGTATATCGGTTGCAGCTTCTCCATGTCGATGTCCTTGCGGCCGAGGCTTTCGAGATCGAGCTCTATCGGTACGTCGGTCTTTATTGTGACCAACCATTTCGACAGCCTTATCTGCTCTTCGCCTTCTGCCACCTTGCGTGCCAGCGCACCCTTCAGTTCATCCTTACGCTCGATGAGTTGGTCTATGCCGCCAAACTCCTGTATGAGTTTCACGGCAGTCTTTTCGCCCACACCAGGGCATCCCGGCACATTGTCCGATGCATCGCCCATGAGTCCGAGCAGGTCGATGACCTGTAGTGGAGAACTGATTCCGTATTTATTGCATACCTCTTTCACTCCCATCAGTTCCAACTCGCCCGACCCGTGTCGTGGTTTCAGCATAAACACATTGTCGCGCACCAGCTGTCCGTAGTCTTTGTCGGGAGTCATCATCAGTGTCACTATATCGCCACGCATTGATGCTTTGGTGGCGAGGGTGCCAATCACGTCGTCGGCCTCGAATCCCGGCACCTCGAGCACTGGAATATTGTATGCTTCGAGTATCTGTTTGATGTAAGGCACAGCCACACGAATGTCTTCCGGTGTCGCTTCGCGTTGAGCTTTGTATTCGGGGTAGTGTTGGTGGCGGAATGTACCACCCTTGGGATCGAATGCCACGCCTATGTAGTCGGGCTGCTCTTTGCGTAACACCTCGTCGAGGGTGTTCACAAATCCAAACACAGCCGATGTGTTCATACCACGACTCGTGATACGTGGCATTCGTATCATGGCATAGTATGCACGAAAGATCAGTGCGTAGGCATCGAGTAAGATTAGTTTCTGCATTGTGGTCGTACCATTACATTATCCGCCACAAAGGTACGAAAAAAAAATAAACCAACGGATTATGTAAGACGATTTCTCCTAAAAAAATGCAAAAACACAATAATTGTAATTAAAAACAGCAGTTACACGGATATCTTTTGTTCTATACATCATGTGTTGTCACATCATGTAATGTGTCATTTTATCATTACTTTCTTGTTGTCTGATATATAGATACCATGCGACGGGTGTTCCACACGTTGGCCTTGCAGGGTGTAGCATTCACTTTTGGTTGCGTTGCTATTCACATGGCCTATGCTTGTAGCCACCGGTGTGAGCGACAGTGTAACCTTGATGTTGCTCTTGCCTGCCTGCAGGAATGCTTGCAGCTCGTTCACCGTCAGTCCGTCTATCTTGCCCAGCGGGGTGTAGCTCCATGAATTAGAACCATAGAACAAGCAGATGTTGCTGCCGTTGTAGATAACCACATCGCCTGGTTGTGCTGTTATTTGCCGGTTGCTTGTAGGCAGTGAGAAACCCAGTGGTCCCCATATCTCGAAGCCCCCACTCGAGCTGAGTGTCACATCCAGCTGTCCCTCTTCCAGTTTCGACACGAGTTGTTGTGCTGCCTGGTTGTCGGCCAGGGTCACACCCTGTGTCTGTCCGTTTATGGTGACATACATCTTCTTCATATCCTGTTTATTTTGAAATTCCTGAGTTGCAAGCCATTGAGTCAGTAAGGTGGTTGTATGGCTTCGGTTGCTGTTGTTTATCCATAGTGCATCGCCGGCCCATGTCACATCGGGCAGGAGCCTCCTTGCATCGGCCACGGTGCTGGTGATGCCGCTGCTGGCGCTCGACACAATCAGGGCTACATGCTTTCCTGCCATCTTTGAGCCGTTGTGGAAGAGGAATGACTGCATAGGAGCGGCCATCTGGCTCCACCACAGAGGTGTGGCAACCACTATGTTATCATAGCGGGTCCAATCTATATCGGTGGGTTTGATATCAGGATAGCTGCCGGCATCGTTCGGATTCTTGCGAATGCCGGCAATCAGGCTGCTGCCTATAGCATAGTTGTTGGCTGCATAGTCAAGACCTTCTTCGGCAGGTTCCACCTCCAGCACATCAGCATCGAGCTGTTTGGTCAGTTCGCCCACGATTGTTCTCACATTATTGGTGAAACTGTAGTACACCACAAGTGTCTTGCCGGTGTTTTCCATCGTACGGGCATTCAGCTCACTGCTTTCGTCGCTGCAACCAACGGCTGCCAACACAGCAACCATGGTCATTATTATTCGTCGGATGATTGTTATCATAGTCTTGATGATGTTTTCGGCTGCAAAGTTACGATTTAATACCGACATACCAAATATCTATTTCACAGAATATCCTACCATTTTTGCAGATTCACCATCTTTCCTCGTTATCAACCCTATCCTCTTTGCCTGCGGATCTTTTTTGCCACCTTCCTCAGCCGG
>CAMHPM010000257.1 GCA_946187025.1 uncultured Prevotellaceae bacterium | reverse complement strand
GATGTTCAGTCGCATCGCGGCCATGAGCATGCCCGGCGTGATCTTGTCGCAATTTGAGATGCAGATCATGGCATCGGCCTTGTGAGCGTTGACCATATATTCCACCGAGTCGGCAATGATGTCGCGCGAGGGCAGCGAGTAGAGCATGCCGTCGTGTCCCATGGCTATGCCGTCGTCGATAGCGATGGTGTTGAACTCGGCCGCATAGCATCCCAGCCGCTCAATCTCCTGCTTCACTATCTGTCCTGCCTCGTGCAGGTGTGTATGTCCTGGAACAAACTGTGTGAACGAGTTTGCAATGGCAATGATAGGCTTGCCAAACTGCTCGCGTTTCATGCCGTTGGCCACCCACAGGGCGCGTGCTCCTGCCATGCGGCGACCGTCGGTGCATACCGCGCTGCGTAATGTGTGTTTCATCTGTACGTGTGTGTTTCTATTGTTTCAAGTGTCAGAGTTTCTATTACTTCATGTGTCAGAGTTTCTCTATCTCGCCGACAATAGCGTCGAGCTCTTTGTTGATACCCTCGCGGAACTGGCGGAAGAATGCCTTTGCATTGTTGCGCTCGTAGTTTGAGAGGCGTGAGTTGTAGTCCTGATATACCTTGATGATGCGTGTCTGCACCTCTGTCACCTTTTCTGTGTCGGCATCCTGCTTTGCAAGTGCCACGAGTGTAGCTGTGAGCATGTCGTTCATCACATACTGCAAGCTCTTCTTAATATGTCTTCTCTTTGCCATAATAAAAAATGCGTTATAAAAAAAGTATGTTTAATGCTTTATGAGTAGTTGTTCGAGGTCGTCGCGTGTGCCGTTGAGCACATTGAGATCGACGTCTCCCTTGATGCCGTCAACGCTCCCCTGGTCGGTGTGCTGCCATATAGCCCACTTGCCTTTGTAGCGCAGACGCTCCACATAGTAGTGTGCAATCCACAGCGGGTAGCGGTCGAACTCGGGCGTGTTGAGGTAGTCGGTCCGGAACTTATAGGATGTATAGAGTATGGGCGTTATGCCATAGTGCTGCTCAACGTAGTTCATCCATGTGAGCACGTGTTTTTGCAGTTGTTGCAACGGCATCCCGTCGCGGCGCTCCACATCGAGCACCGGTGCGATATCTCCACCCTCGAGTTGCACCACACGGCAATAGAACCTGGCCTGTTGGAGTGCGTCGCTGCTGGTGGTGAGGAAGTGATATGCTCCGCGCCTTATACCGGCCTCGCGTGCCTGGAAGAAGTTTTGGTTGAAGTATTCGTCGATGATGTTCGAACCTTCGGTGGCCTTTATCAGCATGAAACTCACCGGCACCCCGTCGATGTTGGCGTTGCGCAGGCGGTCCCAGTCGATTTCCTGTTGGTAGTGACTGATGTCGATGCCGCGTATGTCGCCTGCAGGGTATGTCACTTTTCCGAATCGTGCCTTTATGTTGAACGCATTGTCGGCAATGACGCGGAACGTGAAGTATGCAAGTATGGCCACAAGCAGTCCGAGCAGCGACAGCAGAATCCACCTCATGGGTTTCGACCCCCGTCCGCCGCCCGCCTGGCGTTTGCCTTGTTTGGGCTTCGGTCGTGAGGGTGCCGACTTCACACCGTTGCCCTGCCCCCTCTTCTTTGCAGGCGAGGAGGCTGTGGCTGGTGCTTTGGGTTTCTTTTTTTCTGCTGTCATGGTGCGGACTTCAACCGGTTGTCAGCTCTGCCTGTGATTATTTATGCTCGAGCTGCAGTGTCTTTGTTGTCTGGTCGCATACCTCGCTTGGTCCCCAGTACTGGATAGGGCCTGGATATACGTATGCAGTCTGCTTGGCCCACTCTGCACGCTTCGATGCGAAGTAGCGGAATGGTGCGCCATCGAGCTCGACGAGAGCCTTGCGAATCACTGGCTTCATCTTGCCGTTGCGCTTCTCCATGTTCATCATCATCGTGATAGGCACACCTCCGGCAATCCACTCCGATGCAGGAGCAGTTGTGTTCTTGATGACCGACATGTATCCGGTCTTGCCGTTTGCGATGAGGCGTGATGCGTTGTAGCCAAGTGAGTAGCAGTAGTCGGCATCGTAGTTGGATGGTGCAGCACATCGTCCTTCGTATCCGAAGAAGTGGTGCTGGGTGCCAAACTTGCCTACGTATTTGCCTTCCTTCTTCCACTGGTCGAGCTTGGCTGCCACCATCTGCGAGAGGAGCTTCTCGGTTTCGATGAGGCTCACCTGCACGTTTCCGTGTGGGTCGCGGTCGAGTGCCAGCTGGCGTGCCACGCTTGTAGGGAGCGAGTTGAACACTTCGAGGTTGTCTTTGGCTATGTGTGTCTTCACAAAGTCGATCTGCTCGCTGCGGCCGAGGTTCTGTGCCTCTGGTGTGGCGAGTATGTCGTTGAGTTCGGCAATGAGTTTCTTGATTGCAGGTATGAACTCGATGAGACCTTCAGGTATGAGCACCGTACCGAAGTTGTTGCCGTCTTTAGCGCGGTCGGCTACTGCCTGGGCTATGTAGGTCACTACATCGTCGAGCGACATGGCCTTGGCTTCAACCTCCTCGCTCACAAGGCATATGTTTGGCTGACACTGCAGTGCGCACTCCAATGCGATGTGTGATGCGCTGCGGCCCATGAGCTTGATGAAGTGCCAGTATTTGCGTGCCGAGTTGCAGTCGCGCTGGATGTTACCGATGAGTTCCGAGTAGGTCTTGCAGGCTGTATCAAATCCGAACGATGTCTCAATCTGCTCGTTCTTCAGGTCGCCGTCGATGGTCTTAGGACAACCGATGACCTGCACGCCGTATTTCTTGGCTGCATAGTACTCGGCCAGCACACATGCGTTGGTGTTGGAGTCGTCGCCGCCGATGATTACGAGTGCCTTGATGCCCAGCTCGCGAAGTATCTGAATACCTTTCTCAAACTGGTCTTCCTCTTCGAGCTTGGTACGGCCCGAACCGATGATGTCGAAACCGCCGGTGTTGCGATATTCATCCATCAGCTCCGGAGTGATTTCCATGTAGTTGTGGTCAACAAGGCCGCCAGGACCGAGGATGAAGCCATAGAGCTTGTTCTTTGGGTTGAGCGACTTCACACCGTCGAACAATCCGCTGATGACGTTGTGGCCGCCAGGAGCCTGTCCGCCCGAAAGGATGATACCTACATTGAATGGCTCGTAGGTCTTCTGCTCGCCTGCCTCGAACTCGATGACCGGCATACCGTAGGTGTTAGGAAACAGTTTCTTGATTTCTTCCTGGTCGCCAACCGACTGGGTTGGCTTGCCTTCCTTTGCCACTACCGGACCAAGGAGTGCTTTTGGTAACTTCGGCTTATAAGCCGCACGTGCAATCTGTAATGCGCTTTTTTCCATAATGTTTGTTTTGATGTTTTTATTGTTTAGTTGTCTGTTTGTTCTGTCAAAACGAGTGGGAGTGAACTCCATGCAAGCTGTCGGTCGATAAGTGAGTGCGCAGTCGCGACCCCGAGAGTGCGCAGTCGCAAGCCCGAGAGTGCGCAGTCGCAAGCCCTGAG
>CAMHPM010000256.1 GCA_946187025.1 uncultured Prevotellaceae bacterium | reverse complement strand
GGGTAACGGTGCTCCGTGGTACATCCAGCTTGACTGGGATGCCGAGGCCGACGAACTCTACATCATGGTAGGTCAGAATGCCAATGTTGACCTCTCGGCCGGTGGCAGCTATCATTGCTATGTTGCAATCAATGTGGGCGAGAGCCAGGTGCTGTTCGACGTGTCGCTCACAATTAAGGAACGCGAGAAAATGGTTGTCGAGCCCGTGCCGTTCCTCTCCAAACTCAACATCGTCGGACGTTCAACGTTCGAAGTGCTTCAGGAGCCCAACAACTCATGGTATCGCCATTACTACACGATGAGTGTTGACGGTATGGCCGAAGCCCTCGGCATCGATGTTGAAACCCTTACAGCAAATATGCGCGACATCATCTATGCCAAGACCTACGACGCAACATACGAGAGCTTTGCCGACCAACTCACAAACACCATCACAGCCAGCCCGGCTCCAGGTTTCTGGTTCGGAACCGGAGTGCTGCTTGCAGGCGAGGAAGAGGAGAGCGATGAACTGCAACATGCAGCTTACGGCAGCACTGACAAGTTCTGGGTGGCCGACATTCAGTATTTCGACGACGACAGCCTTTCGTTCTGCATGGGACAGTATCCGGAATCGTGGGCAATGGGCGAAAAACGCCATGCCGAAATCTACTACATCTATGGCGACAAGGCATGGGTGGTTGACTATGTGCTCACAGTCGATGTGCCTCACGACGATGTCATTGGCAACCTCACGTCGATAGGTTCGGAAACTATCGAACTGCAACGCAACCCACGACTCGGCTACGAAGCCGATACCGTAGCATTCGATGTGAAGGGCCTCTTTGAGAAACTCGGTGCCGAAAGCATACTCGACATCCGCGTGGCTACCGACGACCAATACGGAAACCTCACCGATGTCTATACTGCCGATACAACCGGATTCTGGTTCCAGCCTACGGGCGAAGTCGCTAACCACACGGCCGGAAGTGCAAGCTTCTATATCGACTATGTTGACAGCCTCGGAGCATTTGCTATCGGTAACATGCCGGATGCATTCAGCGGAGGCGAGGAATGTACCGCCAAGGTTTACTTCATAAAGGATGGCAAATACTATGAATACGACTTTAAAGTGACAATGGACGCTCCGCAATACACGATAGAGACCTGCGAGGTGACCGAACTTAACTTTGAGGTGAAGTTTGTTCCTACACCAACTAACGGTGCATGGGAAATCGGCTCGACCGACATGGCACCATACGAAGAAATGCTTGGTACGGCCAACGGTGTGCTCTACGGACTCAATTCAGCCGGTGAACTGACAAACAAATATACAGTATCCGAGGTGGACAATTATGGTGGCGGTGGATTCTGGATGAGTCCTGAAGACGAAAACCACTATGCATACGCAGCATCATATTCAAATACAGATGAAAGCTGGGGCGCATTTGCAGTGTGGTACTATCAGGGCACAATGCACTGGTTCAACTGTCCGGGACGACGCAACCCTGGTGAATACTCCACAGCCGTGTTCTACATCTTCAACCTGTGGGACGGAAAGGCCCTCAAACTCAATACCACAATCAAGTTTGTAGATGAAATTGTTGAAGATGCAGGCGAGATGAATATCTACCTGAAAGCACGCAACGAAGAAGGTAACGATGCTGCAGAGACCGAAATCGACCTCTCCGACATGTACACAGCACTGGGATGCACCGAGGAGGTGTTTGCCGAGAACGGTACATGGGCAGTGATGACAACCGACAGTGTATTGATGTCGCGCCAGCAGGTCATTGAGAAAGAACTCTACGACGAAATCATAGGCTTCCCATTCACTGCCGACGGCCTGCTTGATACAGGCGACGCAGGTTCTGCATACTGCTATGCCGACATCATCGAAGGCAAGTTCCGCTCATACATCGTTGACGATGAAAACATCGACACATCATGCAACATCACATTCTATGCACGATACAACGGACGCCAGTATAAGGTGAACGTGACAGTGTGCCAGACCGAGCCTTCAAGCATCAATCAGATTGCTGCCACAACAGCTGCCGGCAAAACTTACGACCTGACCGGACGCGAAGTGAAGAATCTGGCTAAGGACCTGTACATCCAGGAGGGTAAAAAAGTGCTGGTGAAGTGAAAACAGAACAAAAAAAGCGATAACCAAAGTGCAGGTTGATTAAACCTGCGCGAATAATAAATAACAATAAACAGGCATAAATGCCATCAGCGGAGGGTGCCCTCTGTCAATCAACGGTTGACAAATCACCCCCTCTGATGGCATTTGCTTTTCGAGTCTTTACCAGTTATTTGTATAACACATAAACAAAAAACAGCTGAAAAGAAGAGCAGAAACATCGTTCGTACTGCTTTTTTTACGTCTCATCCTGCTCTTTTCGCCAAAAATGCTTACCTTTGTAGTCTCAAAAGTAAAAAAGCGAACAATACAATACAAAAACAAAATGGAAAGAGACAAAGAAATTTTCGCCCTTATCGAACGCGAACATCAGCGTCAGCAAAAGGGTATCGAACTGATTGCAAGTGAGAACTTTGTGAGCGACCAGGTGATGCAAGCCATGGGGTCGTGCCTTACAAACAAATATGCGGAGGGCTATCCGGGCAAACGCTATTATGGCGGATGCGAAGTGGTGGATGTGGTCGAGAGCATTGCCATCGAGCGCGTGTGCCGTCTCTTCGGTGCCGAATATGCCAACGTGCAGCCTCACTCCGGGGCGCAGGCCAACGCCGCAGTGCTGCTGGCTGTGCTGAAGCCAGGCGACACTTTCATGGGCCTCAACCTCGATCATGGAGGGCACCTCAGCCACGGAAGCGCGGTGAACACAAGCGGAATACTCTATAAGCCAGTAGGCTACAACCTCAATCCCGATACATGCAGGGTTGACTACGACCAGATGGAACAACTCGCGCTGCAACACCGTCCGAAACTCATCATCGGCGGAGGCTCGGCATATAGCCGCGAGTGGGATTATAAGCGTATGCGACAGATTGCCGACGAGGTGGGAGCATTGCTCATGATCGACATGGCACACCCTGCAGGACTGATTGCAGCCGGACTGCTCGACAACCCGTTGAAATATGCACATATCGTTACATCGACTACTCACAAGACCCTGCGAGGTCCTCGCGGCGGTATCATCCTCATGGGTAAAGACTTTGAAAACCCTTGGGGCCTTACGACGCCAAAGGGACAGGTGAAGATGATGTCGCAGATTCTCAACTCCGCTGTGTTCCCTGGACAGCAAGGCGGTCCGCTCGAACATGTGATAGCAGCAAAGGCCGTTGCATTTGGCGAGGCTCTCACTCCGGAATTCAAGACTTACCAGCAGCAGGTGAAGAAAAATGCGGCTGTGTTGGCACAAGCACTCATCGACCGTGGCTTCTATATCTGCTCCGGCGGTACCGACAACCACAGCATGTTGGTCGATTTGCGGACAAAGTATCCAGACCTCACAGGTAAGGTGGCAGAACGCGCACTGGTGGCTGCCGACATCACT